>NZ_MEFH01000057.1:0-71113 GCF_001725095.1 Sphingopyxis sp. SCN 67-31
AAGCCATCTGGATCATAAAATCATCAGCGCCGATCACACTCGGCGCAACGAGATCTGCTGGCCTGTTCCCGCCGCTGCTTCCCAACATAGGACGTTGTCGGTCATGACGCGGGTCACGGTGACGCCGAGGCTGCGGTAGTATTCGACGGCAGCATGGAGGAAGGCGGCGGCGCTTTCCTTCTTTTCGTCGGGCAGGACCTGGCTGAAGGCGATGCGCGAGGCATCGTCGATGCAGACGTGGACGAACTCCCAGCCGATGCCATAGCGTTGGCCGTCCCGGGTGCCGCGCTGGTTGGCCTGCCTGGTGCGATCGCCGGTGATGCGGTGGCCGACGCGCTCGAAGCGGCCGAGCTTCTTGATATCGATGTGGATGAGGTCTCCGGGGTGTTCGCGCTCGTAGCGGCGCACCGGCTCGGGCGGATCGAGGTCACGCATCCGGCTGAGGCGCGCCTTGCGCAGCAAGCGGCTGACAGTCGCTGGCGAGAGGCCGAGCGTGATGGCGACCTGCTTGCCGGTCATGCGCTGGCGGCGCAGGGCGATGACCTGATCGACCACGTCCGCAGACGCGGCACCGGGCATGGCGTGGGGCCGCGAGCTGCGGTCGGCGAGGCCGGCCTCGCCTTCGGTCCGATAGCGAGCCAGCCACTTGGCAACGGTTCGCTGCGAGACACCCAGGGCGGTCGCGACCGCCTTGGGTGTCTCGCGCAGCACCATCACGCGCCGCACGATCTCGGCTCGACTGTAGGGCGTGGTTCGGGCATTCCTGTGGATGTTCATCCGGTCGTCCTTCCAGAGCTGACGTGTCGCAACATCAGTCTGGTCCGGTCACGCCGGATGAACAACCTCCTGAAAGCTCACAGCTAGAGCGTGATGACATCGAATGGACTCGTCATTGCGAGCGACGAAGCCGCGCGGCAATCCAGAGCGTGCGGTAACCGCCCTGGATTGCTTCGCTCCGCTCGCAATGACGAAAGGGGTCAATCCAAAGTCATCAGAGTCTAGCCAGCAAGCCGGCAAGCCTCGCTGCCCCTCCCCCAAATGGGAGGGAGACCGGCGTCCTGACGCCCCACGAAAAAGGGGCCGCTTTCGCGGCCCCTTCATCATTCGCTGTCCGAAGGATCAGTCCTTCAGGAAGTCGGGCACATGGCCCTGGTCTTCCGGACCGTCGTCCGAGCGCTCGCGGCGCGGGCCGCGGTCGCCCCGGCCTTCACCGTCGCGGCGCGGACCGCGATCGCGGCCGCCCCGACCCCGGTCGCCGTCACGGCCCCGGTCTCCTCTGGGACCGCGATCGCCGCGGTCGCCGCGCGGTTCGCGCGCCGGGCGGGTATCTTCGAGTTCCTCGCCGCTTTCCTGATCGACGACGCGCATCGACAGGCGCACCTTGCCGCGCGGGTCGATCTCCAGCACCTTGACCTTGACCTCCTGCCCTTCAGACAGGACGTCGGAGACCTTCTCGACGCGTTCGTTCCGGATCTCCGAGACGTGGACGAGACCGTCCTTGCCGCCCATGAAGTTCACGAAGGCACCGAAATCGACGAGGTTGACGACCTTGCCGTTATAGATCTTGCCGACTTCGGGCTCCTCGACGATGCCGAGGATCCAGGCCTTGGCGGCCTCGATCTGCGCGGTGTCGGACGAGGCGATCTTGATAATGCCCTCGTCGTCGATGTCGACCTTGGCGCCGGTGGTCGCGACGATTTCGCGGATCACCTTGCCGCCGGTGCCGATGACGTCGCGAATCTTCGACTTGTCGATCGTGATCGTCTCGATGCGCGGCGCATGCGCCGACAGCTCGCTGCGGGTTTCGCCGAGCGCCTTGTTCATCTCGCCCAGGATATGCGCACGGCCTTCCTTGGCCTGCGCCAGCGCCTTTTCAAAGATTTCCTGCGTGATGCCGGCGATCTTGATGTCCATCTGCATCGTGGTGATGCCTTCGGACGTGCCCGCCACCTTGAAATCCATGTCGCCGAGATGATCCTCGTCGCCGAGGATGTCGGAAAGGATCGCGAAATCCTTGCCTTCGAGGATCAGGCCCATCGCGATGCCGCTGACCGGGCGCTTGATCGGCACGCCAGCGTCCATCAGCGACAGCGAACCGCCGCACACCGTCGCCATCGACGACGAGCCGTTCGATTCGGTGATGTCGCTGGTCAGGCGGATCGTGTAGGGGAAATCCTCCTTCGAGGGCAGCACCGGGTGCAGCGCGCGCCATGCGAGCTTGCCGTGGCCGATCTCGCGACGGCCCGGCGCCCCGAAGCGGCCGACTTCGCCGACCGAATAGGGCGGGAAGTTATAGTGGAGCATGAAATTCTGATACGACAGGCCGTTGAGCCCGTCGATCATCTGCTCGGCTTCCTTGGTGCCCAGGGTGCAGGTCGCGATCGTCTGCGTCTCGCCGCGGGTGAACAGCGCCGAACCGTGCGCGCGCGGCAGGAAATGCGTTTCCGCCTCGATCGGGCGAATCTGCGTCGTCGTGCGGCCGTCGATGCGCTTGCCTTCCTTGAGGATGGCGGTGCGGACGATCTCCGCTTCCAGCTTCTTGGTCAGCTTGATGCCGGCCATCACCGCCTGCGGGTCCAGCCCCTCGGCGACGAACATCTCCTTCGCCTTCGCGCGCGCTTCGTTGAGCGCGTTCGAGCGGGCCGACTTGTCGGTCAACTTGTAGGCGGCGGCGATATCCTTGCCGACCAGCTTCTTGATCTTGTCCTTGAGCGCGGCATTGTCGTCCGACGACGCCATTTCCCACGGATCCTTGGCGGCCTGCTCGGCGAGCTTGATGATCGCCTTGACGACCTCGCGGCACGCATCGTGCGCGAACATCACGGCGCCCAGCATCACCTCTTCCGACAGCTCGTTGGCTTCGGATTCGACCATCATCACCGCGTCGTGCGTCGCGGCGACGACGAGGTCGAGGTCGCCCTCGGCAACCTGCTCGTCGGTCGGGTTGAGAATATATTCGCCGTTCAGATAGCCGACGCGCGCGGCGCCGATCGGCCCCATGAAGGGCACGCCCGAAATGGTGAGCGCGGCCGAGGCGGCGACCATCGCGAGGATGTCGGGCTCGTTGTGGCCGTCATAGCTCAGCACCTGAGCGATGGCGTTGATCTCGTTATAGAAACCTTCGGGGAACAGCGGGCGGATCGGACGGTCGATCAGGCGGCTGACCAGCGTTTCCTTTTCGGTCGCGCCGCGCTCGCGCTTGAAGAAGCCGCCGGGGATGCGCCCCGCCGACGAAAATTTTTCCTGATAGTGGACAGTCAGCGGGAAGAAATCCTGCCCGTCCTTCACTGACTTGGCGGCGGTGACGGCGCAGAGCACGACCGTCTCGCCAAGGCTCGCCACGACGGCGCCATCGGCCTGGCGGGCAACCTTGCCCGTTTCGAGCGTCAGCGTTTCACCGCCCCACTCGATCGATACTTTTTTCACGTCAAACATTCGGTTTCCTTCGCCCGCCGGGCCCTATGCCGGGCGGGGCCTCTGTTTCCGGGCAATCCGGCCCGGGGCGGTGTAGGGCGTCTATCTGCCCTATGGCGGCCCCGCCGGATGCGGGAGCGGCCCTTGCGGTTCGCGAATTCCACGCGAACCAAAATGAAAGCGGCCCCGAACCCGGAGCCGCCCTCGCATTCCTATTTGCGCAGACCCAGCTTCGCGATGAGGTCCTGATAGCGGCCCTCGTCCTTGCGACGCAGATAGTCGAGCAGGCTGCGGCGCTTGTTGACCATCATCAGCAGCCCGCGGCGGCTGTGATTGTCCTTGTGATGCGCCTTGAAATGCTCGGTCAGCGTGTTGATGCGGTGGGTCAGGATCGCGACCTGCACCTCGGGCGAACCCGTATCGCCCTTTTCGCGGGCATGTTCCTGAATCAGTTCGGCCTTGCGTTCGGCGGTAATCGACATGTGTTACGTCCTTCGAACATCCTCATTACAGATTGAAGCCCCGCACGACCTTCAGCCTTCCGGCCAAAGCCTCTATCAACGCGACGGGCCGCTTCTCGCTGTCCCGTCCCCAATAGAGCCCGTCGTGCGCGCTTTCCCCGGTCCAGACACGACCCTGGCGGATCGCCCCTGCCGCTTCCGGGGAGAGGTCCAGAGCCGGGATGTCGACCAGCCCTGCCTCGAGCGGCAGAATCACATCTGATTGCGCGGCGCCTTGACCGAAAGCGTTCAATTTGTCCAGCGAAATCGCCTGCGCCAGCGTGAACGGCCCCGCCCGGGTACGGCGCAGCATGGCGACATGCCCGACGGTGCCGGCCGCGCGGGCGATGTCGCGCGCGAGGCTGCGGATATAGGTGCCCTTCGACACATGCGCGCTGAGAGTGATGGAGTTCAACCCCTCCCCCATCTCGTCACCCCGGACTTGATCCGGGGGCCATTCCTCTCGCACCGAACGAACGGATGCCGGATCAAGTCCGGCATTACGCAGGTTGTAGATGATCACCGCGCGCGCCTTCATGTCGACCGCCGCGCCCTTGCGGGCCAGGTCATAGGCGCGCTGCCCTTCCACCTTGATCGCCGAAAAGGCCGGCGGCACCTGCTCGATCGGCCCGGTGAAGCGCGGCAGCACCGCTTCGATGTCCGCCAGCGCTGGCCGGACGTCGCTCGTCGCGACGACCTCGCCCTCGGCATCGAGGCCCGCGGTCTCGGTTCCGAACGCGATGGTGAAATCATAGACCTTGCTCGCGTCGAGCATCCGCCCGCACAGCTTGGTCGCCTCCCCGAGCGCGATCGGCAACACCCCGGACGCCAGCGGGTCGAGCGTCCCGCCATGCCCCACCTTGACCTTGCCGAGCCCGCGTTCGCGGCACACGCGCTTGACCGCGGCGACCGCCTGGGTCGAGCCGAGGCCGATGGACTTGTCGAGGATGATCCAGCCGTTCATTCGCGCGCCGCTAGGGCGCGACGACGCGCCTTGTCAATTTCGCTTCAATTTCGCGTCACTTTTGTGGATCGGCCGCCGCCTTCTTCGCAGGCGGCGGCGCCGAGGTGACGAAGGAGTTGAGGCGGCAGCGTTCGCCGCGCACGATGAGCGTCGCGAACTTGTCGAGCCGCGACACGCCGCGCGCGTCGATCCCGATCGCCTGCGCGAAATCGAGGTCGCGGCACGGGCCGACGAAGCGTCCGTAGAACCATTCGCCGCGGTGCCCCTCGATCCAGATGCCGTCCTCGCCATCCGCCTGCCAGTTGCGGATCGTCGCGTCGCCGGGAAAGGCGATGCTCGATTCGACGCCCAGCGCGCGCGGCGCCTGTGCCGGTTCGTCGGCCGCCGCTGCCGAAAGGGGAAGCAGCAGGGCGGCCAGGGAGAGAGCGATTGTCCGTTTCATGCCGCGAATGATGGCACGGCGCGCCTGAACGCGGGCTGACCCACGGACAGCAAATTCCCGACCCCGGGATTGCGAGCGGAGCGAAGCAATCTCCAGCCTCCAGTCTTGCGCAGGACCGATGGCCGGGGATTGCTTTGTCGCCTGCCGTTCCTCGCAAGGACGAAGCGCTAGCGGCGCCAGTCCGCTTCGAGCAGCGACCACAGCCCCGTGTCGCGGACATGGCCGGTCCAGGTGACGCGCTCGGCGCGCAGCACGCCTTCCTTGCGCGCGCCGAGCTTCGCGACCGCCGCCTGGCTGCGCGCATTGCGCTCGTCGATACGGAATTCGATGCGGCGGATACCGACCCCGAAGGCGTGGTCGATCATCAGCCGCTTGACCCGGCCATTCAGGCCGGTACCGCGCGCGTCGGGATGGATATAGCTGTTGCCGATCTCGACTGTCTGCGCCGACGGGACCGGGCGCAGCCACGCGGTCATGCCGACCAGCCGGCCGTCCGCGACGATCGCATAGGGCATCCGTCCCTCGCCGCCGATCAGCGCGTCGAAGCTCGCATCGAAATGCGCGGGATCATAGCTGACCGAATAGATCGGCCAGATATCGGCGTCGGCGGCGCAGACCGCGCGGAGCGCCTCGCAGTGCCCCTCGGTCAGCCTGACGAGCGCGAGGGCGCCGTCAGCAAGTTCGGCATGGAGGCGGTCAAGCATCGGCGGGCGCCTTTACCTCCGCGGCCTCGCGCCGTTTCTGCATGAAATGCCGCCGGCACATCGCGACATAGCGGTCGTTGCCGCCGATCTCCGTCTGCGCGCCCTCGACCACCGCGCGGCCGTCGGCGTCGACGCGCAGGTTCATCGTCGCCTTGCGCCCGCACTCGCACACCGCCTTCAGTTCGATCAGCGCGTCGGCCAGCCCGAGCAGCGCCGCCGAGCCGGGAAAGAGGTTGGCGGCGAAATCGGTGCGCAGGCCATAGCAGAGCACCGGGATGTTCGCCTCGTCAGCCAGCCGCGCGAGGTCGAGCACCTGCGCGCGCGACAGGAACTGCGCCTCGTCCACAAGCACGCAGGCGAGCGGACGCTGGCGATTCTCCGCCTGCACCGCCGCCCACAAATCACTGTCGGGATCGAACTTGCAGGCATCGGCGAGCAGGCCGATGCGGCTGGTGATCTGCCCGGCGCCATAGCGGTCGTCGAGCGCCGCAGTCCACAGCATCGTCTCCATGCCGCGCTCGCGATAGTTAAAATCCGCTTGAAGCAGCGTCGTCGATTTGCCCGCGTTCATGCTGGCATAATAGAAATAGAGCTTGGCCATCAGCGCCTGTTATCGCGTGCGCGGCGCGGCGCAACGGGAATCAGGCGACGCCGAGCAGCGCGCGGAACCGCGATGGCTGCGGCACCAGGTCGGTGAGCGTATAGCCGTCGAGATGCGCCAGGAACGCCGCCAGCGCCCCGCCGAGCGCATTCTGCAGGCCGCACCCCCCGCACACCGGGCAGGTCGACGTCGCGGGATCCATGCATTCGACCAGCCCCTCCAGATTTTCGAACTGGCGGACGACCGTGCCGACTCCGACGTCGTCGGCCCCGCGCGCGAGCGTCAGCCCGCCGCCGCGACCGCGCTGCGCGCTGACATAGCCGAGCGCCTGCAGCCGCTGCGCGACCTTGGCGAGATGGTTGCGCGAAATGCCGTACTGGCCCGCGATCTCCTCGACCGACATCTGGCGCCCGGTGGCGGCGAGCGCCATCAGGATGCGTAGGGCGTAATCGCTGTGCAGGCTCAGTCGCATGAATTAGGTATATTGAATATTGCTTTTCCGCTCAAGGTCGCTAAACAGGTATTTCAGATACCCAATTAGATCGACCCTCAGGATTTCGAACGAGCCATGGCAACGAGAACGGTGCAGGCCCACCCGCATGCGATCGCGGCGCGCGAGGAACGGCGCGCCGAGGCGCTTGCGATGGGAATCGATGAACCCTTCATCGCCGATCTCGTCGATCGCTTCTATGCCTCGGTGCGCGAGGATGCGGTGCTGGGCCCGATCTTTGACGCGCAGATTTCCGACTGGCCCGCGCATCTCGGCCAGATGAACCGCTTCTGGCAGTCGGTCCTGCTCAGCGCCGGCAATTTCACCGGCAACCCGATGATGAAGCATCTCGCGATCCCGACGATCGCACAGGAGCATTTCCAGCAGTGGCTCGCGCTCTTCTACCGGACGCTGCACGCGATCGCGCCGACCCCCGAAGCGGCCCGCCACATCGGCGGCAAGGCGCGGATGATCGCCGAGAGCCTGCTCACCGGCATCTGGGTCCATCGCGACCGAGAAGACCCGCTCGCCAAGAAAGTGGAACTGCCCCATGTCTCATCCGTCCTCTGACCTGCCTGCGGCATCGCAGCCGCCCTACATCGCCAACGACCCGCACGAGACGAGCGGGGTCCAGGCCGGCTTCCAGCTTCCGCGCTGGATATGGCATTCGATGTTCGCCTTCTACGCGATCTTCTTCATCGCCGTCGCCGCGGCGACGGGGCGCGACACCGCAACGGTGATGATGCTCGTCATCTCGCTGCTCTACATGCTGATGTTCTTCGGTACCGCTGGCCTCCTCCACAAGCAGAAGGGACGCGAGCACGACTCGCCGCTCGACCGCGCCGGCGGCCTACTCGAAACCTGGACGGGGCCGATGGACGCGCGCACCGTCGCCGCGCAGATCCTTGCGGTTCCGGCGGGCTTCGCTTTCCTCGGTATCGTCGTCTTCCTCGCCCGCGCCTCGGCCGGTTTCTGATCGTGGCGCCGATCGCGGAGCGCGGGCCGCCGCTTCCTTCCGGCGCCCGCGCGTATCGCACCATCGGGCCGTTCGGGGCCGATACCATTCCCACCGGTTTGCTCAGCCGCCATACGCTCAAGGAAGGGGCCTGGGGATTGCTGTCGGTCATCGCCGGATCGATCCGTTTCCATTGGGATGACGAAGCGGGGGGCCATCGCCTGCTGAAATCCGGCGACACCATGCTGATCCCCCCACACGTTCCGCATCATCTGGAACGGCGCGGGTCGGTGACGATCGAAATCGCCTTTTGCGCTGCCGCGTCCGCGGCTTGACTCGCCGCCATCGCCTGTCATGCTGCGCACAAAAGATGCAGCATGTTGGGGAGAGAGCTGCCTATGCGTCTGATGCCGATCAGCGATGCGATGTTCCTCGTGGGGGAAAGTCGCGAGATGCCGATGCATATCGGCGGCATCAACCTCTATACATTGCCCGATGACGTCGACGAGACCGATTGGCTGAACGAGCAGCTCGCGCTGCTGCGACAGCCGGAGGGTCTCCGGCGGCCGTTCAGCGAGGTGCTGAAGCTGACGCCGCTCGGCCAATATGGCCCGATCCGGCTCGAACCCGACCGCGACATCGACATGCACTATCACGTCCGCGCCGCGGCGCTGCCCAGGCCGGGGCGCTATCGCGAGATGTTCGAGCTCGCTTCGCGCCTCCATTCGGGGCTGCTCGACCGCACCCGCCCCCTGTGGGAGATGACGCTGATCTCGGGCCTGCCGAACCGGCAGATCGCGACCTTCAAGAAAATCCACCACGCGCTGATGGACGGCGCGGCGAGCATCCATTTCTACAATTCGATGCTGACCCCCGACCCGAACGAGCGGCGCACCGCGTCGCCGCTGTCGGTCGAGGCCTATGAAGCCTACAAGCGCAAATTCCCGATGCCGAAGAAGCCACCGCGGCCCAGCCTGACCGACATCACCGCGATCGGCGATTTCCTAAAGGAACAATGGGGCAACAGCGTCGGGGTGACCAGGGCGCTCAACCAATATGTCGCCGCGATGTTCGGCATCGGTGGCGACGGTCTCGCCACCCCCTTCGCCGGCGTCCCGCGCACCAGCTTCAACCGCAACATCACCGGCGCGCGGCGCTTCGTCGCGCAGAGCTGGTCGCTCGACCGGGTGCGCGCGCTGGGCAAGGCCTATGACGGGACGATCAACGACGCGGTGCTCGGCATGTGCGCGGGGGCGATGCGCAAATATCTCCAGTCGCTGAACGAGCTTCCCGACAAGCCGCTGAAAGCGATGGCGCCGGTGTCGATCCGTCCCAAGGACGATATCGATTCGGGCAATTCGGTCGCCTCGGTCACCGCCAATCTGGCGACGCACATCGACGACCCCGCGGCGCGGATGGCGGCGATCCAGGAATCGATGAATTCGGCGAAGGCCCAGCTTCGCGCGATGACTGCGGCGCAGATCCAGCTCTATACCGCGATCACCAGCTTCCCGATGATGCTGACCGCGCTGACGCGCACCGCCGACAAATTCCCCGCCTACTCCGCGACCATCTCCAACGTGCCGGGGCCGCGCGAGCAGATGTACTGGAACGGCGCGCGGCTCGACGGCATGTATCCCGCAAGCATCCCGGTCGACGGCATGGCGATGAACATCACCCAGGTGTCGAATTTCAGGAATATCGACTTCGGCATCACCGCCTGCCGCCGCAGCGTCCCGCACGCGCAGCGGATGATCGACTATCTGGAAGAGGCGCTGGTTGAACTGGAGGAAGTGGCAGGAATCCGGAAGGGGAAGAAATAGCCTTCGCCCCCAACCTTCGCGGGGACGGCGGTGGTTATTCGGCCTCGGACTCGCCCAGATCGCGCGCCACCTTCGGGTCGCGCAGCAGCTTGTCGATGTGGCTCGCCTCGTCGAAGCTTTCGTCGGGCAGGAATTTCAGCTTTGCGGCATATTTCATGCGGATGCGGTGCGCGACCTCGCGCTGGAGATAGGCGGTGTTGGTGCGCAGCGCCCGCAGCACCGCCTCTTCGTCGCGGCCGAGCAACGGCTTCACGAACACTGTGGCATGGCGCAGGTCGGGCGACATGCGCACCTCGGTGATGCTTACCGGATGGCTCGCGAGCACATCGTCGTGCACGTCGCCGCGCTGAAGGATTTCGCTGAGCACATGCCGCACCTGCTCGCCAACACGCAACACGCGAACCGAAGGGCCGGACGGGGTTTCGCTATGACGCATTTCGATCAAATTCCATGATGCGCGCGCTCGACGTCGCGCGGGCCAGAAGCTCGCCCTTCTCGTCGAAGAGTTCGGCTTCCAGAAAAGCGACCGATCGGCCGCGACCGACGACGCGCCCCTTGCCGATGACCCGGCCGGGCATCACCGGTTTGAGGAAGCTGACATTGAGGTCGATCGACGCCGGAACCTCGGTGCCGCCGGTCATGCTGACCAGCGCCGGTCCCATCGTGTCGTCGAGCATCGCCGCGACGAAGCCGCCCTGCACCGTCCCGCGCGGGTTGAGCATCTGCGCGGTCGGGTGAAAGGCGATCTCGATCCGTCCTTCGCCCGGATATTCCGCGATCAGTTCCCAACCGAGAAGCTGCGCGCAGGGCGGTGCCGGAAACCGGCTGAAAAAACTCTCAGCCATGGGTCGGTCCCCTTACAGCGTCCGTTCGCGTTCCTCGACCTCGAAGACTTCGAGGTGATCGCCCGGCTTGATGTCGTTGGTGTCGGCCAGCACGACGCCGCACTCCAGGCCGGCGCGCACTTCGGCGACGTCGTCCTTGAACCGGCGCAGCGAGGCGATCGTCGTCGCCGAGACGATGACGTCTTCGCGGGTGAGGCGCGCGTGGAGCCCCTTGCGGATGCTGCCTTCGAGCACCAGCAGGCCCGCCGCCTTGTCGCGCTTGCCGGCCGGGAAGACTTCCTTGACCTCGGCGCGGCCGACGACGGTCTCGACGCGTTCCGAACCCAGCTCGCCCGCCATCTCCTTCGCGACTTCCTCGGTCAGGTGATAGATGACGTCATAGTAGAGGAAGCGCACCTTCTCGCGGTTCGCGATCTCGCGCGCCTTGGCGTTCGGACGGACGTTGAAGCCGATGATCGGCGCGCCGGTCGAGGCGGCGAGGGTTACGTCGCTTTCGGTGATCGCGCCGGCACCCGAATGGAGCACCCGGACGCGGATCTCGTCGGTCGACAGCTTGTTGAGCGCGTTGACGATCGCCTCGACGCTGCCCTGCACGTCGGCCTTGATGACCACCGGATATTCGATGACCTTGGCCTTGTCGGCGAGCGCCGAGAACATGCCTTCGAGGCTGACCGGCGCCTGCGCGGTCCGCTTGCGGAGCGCCTGTTCCTGGCGATAGGCGGCGACCTCGCGGGCGCGTGCCTCATTCTCGACCACGGTCAGCGTGTCGCCCGCCATCGGGACGCCGCCGAGGCCGAGGACCTCGACCGGCATCGACGGGCCGGCCTGCTTGATCTGCTTGCCATGATCGTCGACCAGCGCGCGGACGCGGCCGCTTTCGGCGCCGCAGACGAACACGTCGCCGACCTTGAGCGTGCCGCGGCGAACGAGCACCGTCGCGACCGGGCCGCGCCCCTTGTCGAGCTTCGCCTCAACCACCGTGCCCTCTGCAGCGCGGTCGGGGTTCGCCTTCAGCTCCATGATCTCGGCCTGCAGCGCGATCGCGTCGAGCAGCTTGTCGAGATTGATCTTCTTGAGCGCCGACACCTCGACGTTCTGGACGTCGCCGCCCATTTCCTCGACCACCAGCTCATGCTCGAGCAGGCGCTCGCGCACGCGCTGGGGATTGGCGCCGTCCTTGTCGATCTTGTTGATCGCGACGATGATCGGCACTCCGGCCGCCTTCGCATGGTTGATCGCCTCGATCGACTGCGGCTTGAGCCCGTCGTCGGCGGCAACCACCAGGATGACGATGTCGGTGATGTTCGCTCCGCGCGCGCGCATCTCGGTAAAGGCCTCGTGGCCCGGCGTGTCGAGGAAGGTGACCATCGACCCGTCGGGGGTCTTCACCTGATAGGCGCCGATATGCTGGGTGATGCCGCCGGCCTCGCCCGCCTGCACGTTCGCGCCGCGCAGCGCGTCGAGCAGGCTCGTCTTGCCGTGATCGACGTGGCCCATGATCGTCACCACCGGTGCGCGCGCCTTCATCTGCTCGGGCGAATCGACATCCTCTTCGGTGCGGATGTCGACATCGGCCTCGCTGACGCGCTTGATCTCGTGCCCGAACTCGGTGACGAGCAGTTCGGCGGTGTCCTGGTCGATCGTCTGGTTGACCGTGACCATCATGCCCATCTTGAACAGCGCCTTGACGAGGTCGGCACCCTTTTCGGCCATGCGGTTGGCAAGTTCCTGCACCGTGATCGTATCGGGCACGACGACTTCGCGGACCTGCTTCTCGCGCGGCCCGGAGGACGGCCTCATGTGCGCGCGCTTTTCCTTCTCGCGGGCGCGCTTGAGCGCCGCGAGGCTGCGCGCGCGCGCGCCCTCGTCGTCGTTGAGCGCGCGGGTGACGGTCAGCTTGCCCGACTGGCGGCGGTGGTCGCCGCGACGCTCGGTCTTGGGCTCGGGACGCTTCGGCTCCGGACGCTTGGTCTCGACCGGAGTAAAGCGGCGCGGCGCCGGAGCGCTCGCCGGCGCGGCACGGGTGGTTTCCTCCGCCTTTGCGGCAGGCGCGGGCGCGGCGGGCGCTTCCTCGGCCGGCGCGGGCGCCGGAGCGGCGGTCTCCACGACTTCGGCGGCCTTCGCCTTTTCCTCGCGCGCTTCGACGCGGGCCTTTTCCTCCTCGATCGCGCGGGCGCGCGCCGCTTCTTCGCGGTGACGCGCGTCCTCAAGCGCCGCGAGGCGCGCCTCTTCGGCCTCGCGCAGCAGCTGCGCCTGGCGCTCCTGGCGCGTCATCAGGCTGTCGACCTTCGACGCGGTGGGCTTGGGCGCCGGGGCGGGCGCGGCGGGCTTGGGCGCGGGAGCCGGAGCGGCCTTCGCCTCTTCGACCTCGGGCGCCGGAGCGGCTTCGCCCGGACGACCGATCACGCGGCGGCGCTTCACCTCGACCACCACCGTGTTGCGGCGGCCGTGGCTGAACTGCTGCTGCACCTGTCCGGCCTCGACCGTCCGCTTGAGCCCAAGCGGCTTGCGGGTCAGAGTCGGCTTGTCCTGTTCGTCACTCATCGAAACGTCATATTCCTTCAAAAGGCGTCCGAAACGGCAGAATCCGTCGACGCCGCCCCAGCCCCCGCATCGCGGGAATCCGCATCCGGGCCACGGTTCGCCGCGTCCCTAAACCATCCGGTGAAAAACTGCCAGCGGCTCAAATGCGCCAACACCCGGTCCGTGGCGCGGGCGTCCGTCAGCGCCAGATGCACCGCATTGTCGCGCCCCAATGCCATAGATAGGGCGTCCCGGTCCACCGGCAAGACCATACCCTGCCGGCCCGAGCCTTCGTCGTCGGTGCCGACGCGCCATGCCTGCGCCAGTTTGCGGCGCCCGTCCTCGCCGGCATCGCGGGCGTGGAGCAGCAGGCGCACCTGCCCGCGTCGCGCCACTTCCTCGATACGGTCGCTGCCGAGGATCAGCGTGCCCGCGCGCGCTTCGAGCCCCAACCGGTCGAGCGCCGCGCGGCGAAGCTGCGCCTCGATCCGCGCACCGAGATCGTCGGGGATCGTGAAATCCTTCGCATGCAGCGCCCGCGCGAGCCCGCCCCGGAGCTTGCCCTTCGCCTGCGCGGTTTCGAGGTCGGCGCGCGGCACGCCGATCCACGCGCCGCGTCCCGGTGCCTTGCCCAGCACGTCGGGCGCGATGACGCCGTCGGGCCCGAGCGCAAGGCGCACGAGCCCTTCAGCCGGCGCCACCGCGCCGGTCACCACACAGCGCCGCTCGGGCGCATGGTCGCCGCGCCTGCCCGCGCGGTCGGTTCGGCCTAGCTGATCATTGCGCGGGGTCCGCATCGGCGGCCTCCCCGGCTTGCGACGCGACTTCCGCCTCAGGCGCCGGCTCGTCGTCGAACCAGTGTGCGCGCGCCGCCATGATGATCTCGTTGCCCTGCTCTTCCGACAGGCCGTATTCGCCGAGAACGCCGCCGCGATCCTCTGCGCGCTCGGCGCGCTCGCGCGACGGGCCGCGCCGGTTGTCGCTGCGCTTCTTCGCGATCAGTTCGTCGGTCGCGAGGTCGGCGAGGTCGTCGAGCGTCTTGATCCCCGCCTTGCCGAGCGTGACGAGCATCGCCTCGGTCAGGTGCGGAATCTCGGCCAGCGCATCCTCGACGCCGAGTTCGCGGCGTTCGGCGCGCGCGGCCTCCTCGCGGCGTTCGAGCGCCTCGGTCGCGCGGCTCTGCAATTCCTCGGCCAGTTCCTCGTCGAAACCCTCGATGCCCGCCAGTTCCTCGAGCGGAACATAGGCGACCTCTTCGAGTTCTCCGAAGCCCTCGGCAACGAGGAGCTGCGCGAGCGTCTCGTCGACGTCGAGTTCTTCCTGGAACATCGTCGAGCGCTCGATGAACTCGCGCTGGCGCTTCTCGCTCGCGTCGGCCTCGGTCATGATGTCGATCTGCTTGGCGGTGAGCTGGCTCGCGAGACGGACGTTCTGGCCGCGCCGCCCGATGGCGAGCGAAAGCTGGTCGTCGGGAACGACGACCTCGATACGGCCGTCATCCTCGTCGATCACGACGCGCTGCACCGTCGCGGGCTGGAGCGCATTGACGACGAAGGTCGCGGTGTCCTCCGACCAGGGAATGATGTCGATCTTCTCGCCCTGCATCTCCTGCACCACCGCCTGGACGCGGCTGCCCTTCATGCCGACACAGGCGCCGACGGGGTCGATGCTGCCGTCGTAGCTGATGACGCCGATCTTGGCGCGGCTGCCCGGATCGCGCGCCGCCGCCTTGATCTCGATGATGCCGTCGTAGATTTCGGGGACTTCCTGCGCGAACAGCTTCTTCATGAAGTCGGGGTGCGCGCGGGACAGGAAGATCTGCGGCCCGCGGTTCTCGCGGCGCACCGACAGGATCAGCGCGCGGACGCGGTCGCCGACGCGCATCAATTCGCGCGGGATCTGCTGGTCGCGGCGGATCACGCCCTCGGCGCGGCCGAGGTTGACGACGATGTGGCCGAACTCGACCGACTTGACGACGCCGGTGATGATCTCGCCCGCACGGTCCTTGAACTCTTCATACTGGCGCTCGCGATCGGCTTCGCGCACCTTCTGGAAGATGACCTGCTTCGCCGACTGCGCATCGATGCGGCCGAGATCGACCGCGGGCAGTGGATCGACGATGAAATCGCCGATCTTCGCATCCTTCTGAAGCTTCTGCGCGGCGGCAAGGTCGACCTGCTTGAAATAGTCGTCGACCGTCTCGACCACCTCGACGACGCGCCACAGACGAAGATCGCCGGTCTGCGGGTCGAGCTTGGCACGAATGTCATTCTCGGCGCCGTAGCGGGCGCGCGCAGCACGCTGGATCGCTTCCTCGATCGCCTCGATGACGATCCCCTTGTCGATCATCTTCTCGCTGGCGACGCTGTTGGCGATCGCAAGCAGTTCGGCCTTGTTGGCGGAAATGGCAGTGGCCATCAGTCCTGTCCTTCTTCTTCCATTTCGTCGGCGCCCTCGGTAGAGAGCGGAACGGTTGCGGCAATCAATCTGTCGGTGAGCACCAGCTTCGCCGTGTCGATCGCGTCGAACGGCAGGCGATGCTCGACCTCTTCCTTGTCCACTATCGTCACGACATCGCCGTCAATGCCGACCAGCGTGCCGTTGAAGCGCTGGCGCCCGTCGCGCTTTTCCTTGAGCGCAATCTTCACCTCGTGCCCCGCCCAGTCGGCGAAGTCGGCGGGTCGCGTCAGCGGCCGGTCGATGCCGGGCGACGATACCTCGAGCCGATAGGCGCCGTCGATCGGGTCCTTCCCCGCTTCCTCCAGCGCGTCGAGCCGGTCGGAGATGCGGCGCGACAGGTCGGCGCAGTCGTCGATGGTGAGCTGGCGCGTGTCGGGCCGCTCGGCCATCACCTGCAGCGTCGGGTCGCTCTCGCCGCCGAAGAAGGCGACGCGCACGAGCGCGAGGCCCATCGCCTCGGCTTCGGGCGCGATGATCGCGTTGAGGGCGTCGAAATCGACCAATTGATGATCCCAAACCGGACGACCGGAAAACCCATGCGGGAAAAGCCGTCGCGGCCCGCGGCCCCGACGTCCCAACTGGCTAACCATGTCAAGAAGTGGGCTGCATATAGGCCGATGCGGGGGCGACGGCAAGGGGGAATGACAGGGGCGCCGTTCGATCTTCATCCTTGTCCCGCCCGCGGATATCGGGCAGGTCCCTGTCCCATGGCGCATGCCCGCACGAACAGAGATCGACTTCTCGCGCGCGTCCGGCGCACCGCCAGACAGGCAGCACCGCGCGCGACCGCGATCCGCGGCCACGCTCGATAGGGAGCGCGCCGCATGTCGCTCGACAGCGAAATCGACACGCTCACGCACAATCATGTCTATCTGGGCGCGCGGCACGACGAAAATGCCCGCCGCACCCTGTGGGTCGTACTGCTGACCGCGGCGATGATGGTGGCGGAGATCGCCGCGGGGCTCGCCTTCGATTCGATGGCGCTGCTCGCCGATGGCTTTCACATGGCGACCCATGCCGGCGCACTTGGCATCGCGGCGCTCGCCTACGCCTATGCGAAGCGCCATGCGACGAGCGGCCGCTACAGCTTCGGCACCGGCAAGGTCGGCGACCTCGCGGGTTTCGCCTCGGCGCTCGTGCTCGGGATCGTCGCGATCGGCATCGCGTGGGAATCGCTGACGCGGCTCGTTGACCCGCGCCCGGTGGCCTTCGTCGAGGCAACCGTGGTCGCCGCGATCGGCCTGGCGGTGAACATCATCAGCGCGCTGCTGCTCGGCCACGGCCATGACGAGCACGCGCATGACGATCATGCGCTTGACGGGGAGCATCCTCACGACCACGACAATAATCTGCGGTCGGCCTATCTGCACGTGCTCGCCGACGCCCTGACCTCGGTGCTCGCGATCGCGGCGCTGCTCGGTGGGCGCTATCTCGGCTGGGCGTGGCTCGACCCGGCGGTCGGGATCGCCGGGTCGATCGTCATCGCCATCTGGTCGTGGTCGCTGATGCGCGACACGGCCTCTGTGCTGCTCGACGCCACCAACCCGGCGCTGGAAGCGGAAATCCGCCGGCATGTCGAAGGTCCGGGCGATGCGCGCATCGTCGACCTGCACGTCTGGCGGCTCGGTCCCGCGGCGCACGGCGCGATCATCAGCGCGGAAGGGATCGATCGCGACACCGTCCACGCGCGCGTCCGTCCGGTGCACGAAATCGCGCATCTGACGATCGAGATACGGCCAACGCAGGGCTGAGCGATCCGCCGGGCGGACATTCGCACCTTGCCATCACCCACCGACGGCGCAACAAAGTCTTTTTTTCGAGGGGATTGTCCATGCGCCGTCGCACGCTTCTCGCCGCCGCCCCCGCGGTGGCCTTCCTGCCCACGGCAGGCACCGCCCAGCCCGCGAAGAAGGATGCGCCGCCGCTGCCGCCCGCGTGGGACGCGGGCGCGGACCGCTTCGTGCGCCCGGATGTCGGCGGCGGCGACCGGCCCGTCGGGGCGAGCTTCGCTTCACGCACCGCCGCATATGGTCTCAGCGGCGCGGCCGGCACCGCGCATCCGCTAGCGACGCAGGCGGGGATCGACATATTGAAGCGCGGCGGGTCGGCGGTCGATGCCGCGATCGCGATCAACGCCTGCCTCGGCCTGCTCGAACCGACCGCGAACGGCATCGGCGGCGATGCCTATGCGATGATCTGGGACCCCGGGCAGCGCAAACTCGTCGGGCTCGCGGGTTCGGGGAAGAGCCCGCGCGGGCTCGACCTCGCGACGGTGCGCGCGCAGGCGAAGCAGGGCACCCTGCCCGCCTATGGCGCGATCAGCGTTTCGGTGCCCGGCGCGGTCGACGCCTGGTGGACGATGCACCAGCGCTACGGAAAGCTGCCGTGGAAGGAACTGTTCGAGCCGGTGATCGCCCACGCCGAGGCGGGGGCGCCGGTGCCCGACATGATCGCCTGGTACATCCGCCGCAGCCTAGCCGGTTTCCGCCAGCCGGGACGCGGGATCGAGGAGATCGACAATGCGATGCGCACCTATGGCATGGCCGACGGCAAGGGGCCGGCGGCGGGTCAGGTATTCCGCAACCCCGACCTTGCACGCACCTTCCGCCTGATCGCCGAGGGCGGACGCGACGTCTTCTACGAGGGCGAGATCGCGCGCACGATCGATGCCTATTTCCGGCGCATCGGCGGCTGGCTGCGCCGCGAGGATCTGGCGGCGCACCGGTCCGAATGGATCGAACCGCACCGCACCAGCTATCGCGGCACCGACGTCTATGCGCTCGGCGCCAACACGCAGGGGATCGCGACGCTGCAGATGGTCAACATCCTCGAACATTTCGACCTGAAGGGCGCCGGATTCCAGTCGCCGCTGTCGATCCACCTCCAGGCCGAGGCGAAGCGCCTCGCCTATGAGGATCGCGCGCGATATTATGCCGACCCGCATTTCGCCGAGGTGCCGGTCGAATGGCTGGTGTCGAAGGATTATGCCGCCGAGCGCGCGAAGCTGATCCGCCCCGACCGCATCCTGTCGCCGGTCCATCCCGGCCAGGCGCCGAGCCACGGCGACACCACCTATTTCAGCTGCGCCGACAAGGACGGGATGATGGTGTCGATGATCCAGTCGAACTTCCGCGGCATGGGGTCGGGGCTGGTCGCCGACGGGCTGGGCTTCATGTTCCAGGACCGTGGCCAGCTCTTCACTCTGCAGGACGGGCATCCCAACATCTATGCCCCCGGCAAGCGGCCCTTCCAGACGATCATCCCCGGTTTCGCCGCGCACGGCGACACGCCGTGGATGAGCTTCGGCGTGATGGGCGGCGACATGCAGCCGCAGGGGCAGACGCAGATCGTCGTCAACCGCGTCGACTATGGGCTCGAAATCCAGGCGGCGGGCGATTCGCCGCGCTGGCACCACGAGGGGTCGTCGCAGTCGATGGGCGAGGATGCCGAGGGACTGGGACCGAACGGACTGCTGCGTCTCGAAAGCGGGGTGCCCGCGGCGACGCGCGCGCGGCTGGCGGAGATCGGCTGGACGATCGGCGAGCCCGACGGCGGGTTCGGCCGCTATCAATGCGTCGAGCATCGCATGGACGGCGACACCCGCGTCTATGCCGCCGCGAGCGAGATGCGCGCCGACGGCTGTGCGCTGGCCTATTGACGGCGGCGGCATTTTCGCTTGCCCCGATGCGCCCCGCCATGCTGTGGGGCGCGCGATGACCATCGACCCGCCCCTGCTCGACCTTGCCGATGTCCGCGTCATCGCCGACGAGACGTGCATCCTCGACCTGCCCGCGCTGACCATCGGCGCGGGCGAGAATGCCGCGATCCTCGGCGCCAACGGGTCGGGCAAGTCGACGCTGGTCAAGCTGATCGCGCGCCAGCTCTATCCGCGTTACGGCGCGCAGGTCCGCATCTTCGGGCAGGAAAGCTGGAACGTCTTCGACCTGCGGAAGCTGCTCGGTATCGTGTCGGGTGCGATGCAGCTCGATTTCGACGCCGATCCGCCGCTCGAAACGCTCGACTGCGTCGTCTCGGGCTTCTTCGCCTCGCGCGGGCTGTGGGCGCACCAGCACTATACGCAGGCGATGATCGACGCCGCGCGCGCCGCGCTCGAAGAGGTCGGGGCGAGCCATCTGATCGGGCGCAGCATGGCGAGCCTGTCGACGGGTGAGGCGCGGCGCGTGCTGATCGCCCGCGCGCTCGCGCATCGGCCGCGCGCGCTGCTGCTCGACGAGCCCTGCGCCGGGCTAGACCCCGCATCGCGCCACCATTTCCTCGCCATGCTGCGCGACGTCGCGCGCGGCGGCACCACGCTGCTGCTGATCACCCATCATATCGAGGAGATATTGCCCGAGATCGACCGCATCGTGATGCTGCGCGGCGGCCGGCTCCACCGCGACGGCGCCAAGGCCGAGTTGCTGACCGGCGAGGCGCTGACCGGCCTGTTCGGGCTGCCCATGACCGTGCGGGCGCGCGGCGAATGGTTCGACGCCGCCATCGAGGCGTGACCGTTGGGGCCGCGCGATAGCGCGATAACCCCCGAGGCGCGCCGATTTGACAATCGCGCCGTTTCGCCCCATCCGCCGCGCCTGTCCCGCTGCGGGACATGCGGATCGTGCCGCAACACTTTGTTCGCACCTCACGGCATAAGGCGGATCGAATTGTCCCGCACGAATCGGTCGGGCGGAAGCCGAATCGGATGATTGACGCGCGCATGAAGCCCGAATTGCACCTGACGGCTCGGTCGGCCTGGCTCGACCCCGCAGCGGCAAGGCCCGCCGGGCCGGGGCGCAATTTCTGGGCAGCGCTGGTCGCAGCGGTGATCGTTGCCAGCCTCGCGCTCGCGCTGTCGAGCGGCGCGGCGCGCGCACCCGGCTTCGGCCCGCACCGCATCACCGTGCCGCTTGATTTCAAGCCCTACGACCCGACGCGCTGGGCGGTGATGAATGCCGGCAGCTATGCCGACGCGCTGAAGATCGACCCGACGCTGCCCGATCCCGGCAGCATCGGCTATGCCGACGCCGCCGCGCAGCCGCCGGTCGATCCGGCGACGCTGCGCGACGAGGCGTTCGTCGGGCCGCCCGCGAAAAGCTATGCCTTCAAGGGGCTCACCGCGCTCGACCGCGAGCGCGCGCATTACTGCCTGACCGCCGCCGTCTATTATGAGGCGGCGTCCGAAAGCGACGACGGGATGCGCGGCGTCGCGCAGGTCGTGCTCAACCGCGCCCGGCACCCCAGCTTTCCCAACACGATCTGCGGCGTCGTCTTCCAGGGATCGCAGCGCCCCGGCGTATGCCAGTTCACCTTCGCCTGCGACGGCGCGATGGCGCGCGCGCCGGACAAGGCGATATGGCTGCGCGCGAGCCGCATCGCCTCGGCCGCGCTCGGCGGCTCGGTCTATCCGGGCGTCGGGCTGGCCACCCACTATCACACCACCGCCATCTGGCCGCGCTGGGGCAAGAGCCTGGTTATGACCAACATCGTCGGCGCGCATATCTTCCATCGCTGGCGCGGGCGCTGGGGGATGCCGGACGCCTTTCGCGCGCCCTATCTGGGCCATGAGCCGGTGCCCGGCCCCTATCTGCCCGTTGCCGGTCAGCTCGCCGCGTTGCGCGGCGGCGGGACGGCGGCGGGGCTGCCGCCGATCGACGGCGCGATCCTGCCTGCGCCGCTGCCTGGCGGCACCGCGGCCCCCATGCCGCAGGCGATGGCGCAGACCGGCACCGCCGCCGCGACGCCGACGCCAAGCGCACCGCCCCCGGCCTACACTGACCCGCGGCTCAACCAGTCGGGCCAGATCCGCGAGGAGTTCCGCAAGAGCGGAGAGTGGATTCGGTAGAGCGGCGGAGGTATCGTCCGGCCGACACGGCAGGGAGGCTGGACATGGGACATGTGAAAGGCATCGGCGGGCTGTTCTTCCGCGCCCGCGACCCCGAAGCGCTGAGCGCCTGGTATCGCGACCGGCTGGGCGTCGGCGGCGGCTGCACCGCCGACGACAGCGCTCCGGTCAACCAGTGGGTCTGGACCGTCACCGGCGGGCCGCTGGTGTTTTCGCCGTTCCAGGCCGACACGGGCTATTTCCCCGCCGACCGCCAGTTCATGATCAACCTGCGCGTCGACGATCTCGACGCCGTGCTCGCGCCGTTCCGCGCCGCGGGCGAGGCCATCGTCACCAAAGCCGAATGGGACGACTCGGCCGTCGGCCGCTTCGCCCGGGTGCACGACCCGGAGGGCAACCCGATCGAGTTATGGGAGCCGCCGGCGGGCTGAGTCCAGCAGCAGTCGCGCAGCCATGTGAGACTCTCCCCGCAAGCGCGGAGGATATTCGGAACCCTTAGCGCCCCTGGCTGCGCCAGCGCTTGACGATGCGCTCGACCATCTCGGCCTCGCCGCCGGTTTCGCGCCACAGCTTCGAGAAGAGCGGGTCGCCCGAGGCCGGTCGCTTGTCCTCTTCGAGCGTGTCGAGATGGATGCGGATCGGGATCGACACACCCTCGCCGCAGACGATGCATTCGCGGTTGCGCAGCGCCGGGATCGAATCGATGAAGCCGCGCGATCCTTCAGGCATCGCCGCCTTGACGAAATGCTGGTCGCGCTCGTTGTTGAGGCGCATCGAGATGATCGTACCGCACTGCGACAGCACGCCCTCGGCCAGATCCGACGGGCGCTGGGTGATCAGGCCCAGCGACACGCCGTATTTGCGGCCTTCCTTGGCGATCCGCTCGAGGATCTTGCGCACCGCCTGCCCCTGGCCGACGTCCTTGGCCGGAATATAGCGGTGCGCCTCTTCGCAGACGAGCAGGATCGGGCGCTGCGGCTCGCCGCGTGACCAGATCGCATAGTCGAACGTCAGGCGCGAGAGCACCGCGACGACGACGCCGGTGATATCCGAGGGCACCCCCGACACGTCGATGATCGAGATCGGCCGCCCGTCCGAAGGCAGCCGGAATATCTTGCCGATGAAATTCGCCATCGTGTCGGCGACGAGCATGCCCGAGAACATGAAATTATAGCGCGGATCGGCCCGCATTTCCTCGATCTTGCCCTTGATCCGCATGAAGGGTGCCGACGATGTCGCCTTGTCGAGCTTGCCCATCTCGTTGGTCAGGATGCTGAGCAGGTCGGACAGCAGATAGGGGATCGGCGAATCCACGGTGATCTTCGTCATGCCCTCTGCCAGGCGGTTCTTCATCCGCGCCTGAAGCAGGCATTTGGCGAGCACGTCGCAATCGCCCTGCCGGTCGCGGCCCTCGCTGGTGACGAAGACCTCGCAATGCTCCTCGAAGTTCATCAGCCAATAGGGCATGGCAAGGTTGTCGACGTCGAACAGCGCGCCGGTGCCCTTGAAAGCCGCCGAATATTCGCCGTGCGGATCGACCATCACGATGTGACCCTGCGGCGCGAGTTCACAGATGCGGTGGAGGATCAGCGCGGCGCTGGTCGACTTGCCGGTGCCGGTCGACCCGAGCAGCGCGAAATGCTTGCCGAGCATCGCGTCGACATAGAGCGAACCGCGGATGTCGCGCGTCGGATAGACGGTGCCGATCTCGACATGCGCGCGCTCGTCGGCGGCGTAGATCTGCTTCAGGTCGGCGTTGGTCGCGGCATAAACCTGGCTGCCGGGGATCGGATAGCGCGTCACGCCGCGGCGGAAATTATGGATGCGGCCGGTGATCTTCTCCTCGTCGCCCTCGCCGAGGAAGTCGATCGACGCGACGATCAGGCCCTGCCCGCTGTCATGAAGCTGCTGGTCGCGGATGCTGGCGAGCAGCCACACATTGCCGACGCGAACCTTGACCTGCGCGCCGACCTGCCCTGCCATCGCGAGGGCGGGGTCGGGGGAATTGGCGAGTTTTGCGAGGGTCGTGGCGTCGAGGAGGATGCGTGAGGCCGAACCCGCGATGTCGATGACCTCGCCGATCAGCAGGTCGTCGCGATGCGGCGCCGCGACGGGCGCGGGCGCAGCGGCGGAGGCCGCCACGGTGCCGCCGCCGGCCAGCCGGACGTGTTGCACCGCCGTCGAATCCGCGGCCGGAAAGCCGCTGCCCTGCATATCCATCAATCGCCCCGCCTGCTCTGGTCTGTCCCGCGGGCGATTATCGCATCGGTTCGTAAAGAAAGCGCTTATGCCGCGCGCACCGCCGTCAGCGGCGGCGGAAGAGCGCCGAGGCGCCGTAGCCGAGCACGAGCGACAACAGCACCGCGCTCAATCCATAGAGAAAACCGTGCCGCTGCGCCGCGAGCGCGACGAATCGCTCGAAGCCCGCCTTGCGGATCTGCACGTCGCGCGAGGCGACCGCGAGCACCCGCCCCTTGCTGATCAGATAGGTCTCGGCGCGATAGGTGCCGACCGGCACACGCGCGGGCAGCGGGATGCGCGCGCGGTAGAGCACGCCCTCGGTGATCTCGACCGCCCGGGGGTTCTGATAGAAGAGTCCCTGGCGCGAATAGAGGTCGATCAGACCGTTCTCGAAGCGTTCGAGCTTGCCCGATTCCGAAAAGCCGGTCGGCGACATCGACAGGTTGCTGAGCCCGAGTTCGAAGATCGCCGCGGTGCGCTCGTCGACCAGTTGCTCGATCGGGCGCGACGAGCCGATCGCATAGAAACCCGGCGAGGTGCGCAGGCGGATGCTGTTCGCATTGACCCACATGCCGGCGACGCGCCGCTTCTCGCGCAGCACGATCGGGCGCACCGGCCCTTTCAGCACGACGACGATGTCGGCGCGGTCGTCGGGCAGGCGCTGCCCCGGATAGAGGATCGCGCCGAACAGCAGCAGTTCCTCGCCGGTGAAGCTGTACTGAATCTCGATCGCGCGGCTCGACACGTCGGGGACGAGGCGCGGATCGGCGGCGTGCGCCGTTCCCCCCAGCCCGCCCGACAATGCCAGCCAGAGCAGAAAGGCGGCAAGCCGCCTCATTGCACCGTGTAGATTTCGTCGGGACGGATGAACAGGCCGACCGCCATCTGGACCGCGACGAGCAGCACGATGACCGCGAGCGCGAGGCGCAGATATTCGGGCCGCGCCTTTTGCGCGAAGCGCGCGCCGACCTGCGCGCCGGTGACGCTGCCGAGCAGCAGCAGCCCCGCGAGCACGATGTCGACCGCGCCGGTGGTCATCGCATGGACCATCGTCGTGGCGATCGTCACGAACAGGATCTGGAACAGCGAGGTGCCGACGACGACCTGCGTCCCCATGCCGAGCAGATAGAGCATCGCGGGGACGAGGATGAAGCCGCCGCCGACCCCCAGCAGCATGGTGAGGATGCCGACCGCCATGCCGAGCAGCAGCGGCGCGAGCGGCGAGATATAGAGGCCCGAGCGATAGAAGCGCCAGCGCATCGGCAGGTTGGCGACCATCGGATGGTGGCGCCGCTTGCGCGCCGGCGGCGGCAGGCCCGCCTGCATCGAGCGCAGCGTTCCCCACGCCTCGCGCCCCATCAGCGCACCGACGGTGCCGAGCAGGCCGACATAGAGGATCGAGATCGCCGTATCGATCTGCCCGAGCGCCGCGAGCAGTTCGAACAGCCCGGCGCCGATCAGCGAGCCGAGCAGCCCCCCGGCGACGAGCACCGACCCCATGCGCAGATCGACCGCATCGCGATCGAGATAGGCCATCACCCCCGACACGCTGGCCCCCGTCACCTGCGTCGCCGCCGAGGCCACCGCCACCGTCGGCGGAATGCCGTAGAAGATCAGCAGCGGCGTGGTCAGGAAACCGCCGCCGACGCCGAACATCCCCGACAGCAGGCCGACGCCGCCGCCGAGCAGGACGATCACCAGCGCGTTGACCGACAGATTGGCGACGGGAAGATAAAGATCCATGGAACCCTGAACGATGGCCGAGCCCCGAACGGGGCCGATTCCGCCACCCTAGACCATTTTTCGGAGCCGGGGAATCGGCTGTGCGGCGAATGCGGAGAATTTCAGAAATCGGTCGCCAGCGTCAGCGCCAGTCCGCTTTCGGGGCGCGCTTCGCCCGCGATGCGCTGACGCCAGTCGAGCGCCAACCGGCTGCCCTCGCCGACGCGGGGTAGGCGCAGCGTCAGCCGCGGCCCGACATCGACCCGCCCGGCGCCGGGTTGGACCGCGCCCGCCGCGAGCGCGCCGATCCGCAACCGGCCGGCGCCGTCCGCGCCAAAGCCGCGGTCGACCGCCACCGCACCGTCGGCAAAGGCGTCGCGTCGCTGCGCCCCGACGACCCCGGCCTGGCCATAGGCTTCGAGGCGGAAGCCCTTCGTCAGCGGCACGTCGCCGATCCCGCCGCTGACGAAAGCGGCGAGCGCGCTCCGGCCTTCGCGGCCGATGGCGACGCGCTGCTCGACTGCAAGATCGATCGGCCAGCCCGTCACCGGCGCATGGACGACACCGAAAGCCAGCTCGCGCTGCCGCGTCCGTTCGAGCGCGACGATCGCGCGGCCATAGATGCGCGTTCGTCCCGTCGCGCCGAGGCCGTAGGCCAGCCGCGCGCCCGCCTGACTGCCGCCGAGCTGCCCGGCCGCCGCGATTCCGCCCGGCACCGCGCTCGACGCTTCGCGCAGATAGACCCAGCCGCCGAGCGACAGGCCGCTCAGGTCGCGCTGCATCCAGAAGGGCGCACCGCGCCCCGGATCGGCGTGCCGCGCCGCCGCCCCGGAGGGCCATGGCAGCGATCCGCGCAGCGCCGAGCGCGCCTCTCCGCCGACCGGCGCGGGCAGCGTCCGCGCGATCAGCGCGAGGCGAATTGCATGGCGGTTGGTCCCCCATCCCGCAAAACCCGGCTCGCCGCCGCCCCGGCCGCTGACGGCAGTCGGTTGGCCGACCATCGGGGCGGGCTCGGCGACCGATGCGAAACGCGGCTCGGCGACGGGCACGGCGGCGGCGCGCCGCGGCGGCGCAGGCATCGGCGTCACATCGCTTCGATGCGGAGTGGCGAGCGCGGTATCGCGCCATTGCGGCGCGACGAAGGGCGCCGGCGGCCGCCAGCGATCCGCGCCCGGATCGGACAGCAGCCAGGCCGGATTCCACAGCATCATCGTCCGCAGCGCGATCCAGCCCCCGACGCACAGCGCCAGGAAGCGCAGCGCCGAAGCATCGCGCCGCGAACGCGGCCCGGGCGAGAGCATCATCATGCGATCCGCACCGGGATCGCCAACGGATCGGCCAGCGGATCGGGTTGGGCGGGCGGCGGCGCTTCGCTATGCCGCGTCTTGTCCCAGACCACCTCGCGCGATCGCAGCATCCGGCCGTAAAGCAGGACCGCTCGGCGGGCGGCGAGCATGGCGACGATATTCGCGACAAAGGCGCGCGGGATCGACAGCATTGCCTCGTGCATCCCGTACCAGCGCGCGGCAAAATGCCCCCGCATCCCGAGCCGCCAGAGCAGCAGCGCGGCATCGACCGCCAGCAGCAGGCGAAAGCCGTCGCCGATCGGCGGCGGTGTCCAGCCGAGCAGCGCCTCGCCGGCCCATACAATCCCCGTCACGACCATGCCGGCATAGGCGGCAAGCAGGATCAGCGCCGCGAGCGGGGCCCGGCGATCGCGCCACAGCATCCAGCGCGCCAGCCACGCGCGCCGCCGGCCGCCGTTTCCGCCAGCCAGCGGCGGCCAGCCGAGATGATCCCAACCGGCGAGCGAAATGCCCGCGACCCAGCGCGCCTTCTGCCGCGCCGCCGCCTCCAATGTCACCGGGAACGCCCCGCGCGAGACCACCGGATCGCCCGGCGCGCGCCACGCCTCGACGAAGGCGGCGGACAGCCCGCAATGGCCGATGAGCATGCCGACCTCATAATCCTCGGTCAGGCTGTCCGCGCGAAACGGCGCGCCGCCGCGGTGGAGCGCGAGCAGCGAAAGCGCGTCGCGGGCGAAGGCGCAACCGACGCCCGCCGCGGGAAGCGGCAGTCCCAGATGCGAGCGGACGCCCAGTTCCTTGCCATGCGCCTCGGCGAACTCGTCGCCATAATGGCCGCTGACCCACGTCGCGTCCGCGCCTTTCGTCGGCACGACGGGAATCTGGATCATCGCATGATCGGGCAGCCAGTCGCGATAGAGCGCGATCTCGGCCGGGTGGACGCGATCCTCCGCATCGTGGAGGACGACGGCGGCGAAGCGCAGCCCCTCGCGCCGCTCATCCTCGCAAAGCGCATCCCACAGCCGGTTGAGATTATCCCCCTTGGTCGTCGGACCGTCGGCGTCGCCGATGACGAGCCGCACCCGCGGGTCGCGCGCCGCGAACGGCGAGGCGGCGAACAGCGTGGCGGCATCGTTGGGATAGCAGCCGACATAGAGGCGGACCGCCTCGCCATCCCAGGCGCGAAGCGCGTGGATCAACGTGTGGGGCAGGACATCGGCCTCGTCCCACGCGGGCACGAAAACCGCGAAGACGCCGCGCAATCGCGGCCCGGCGGGACGGCTCGCCGCGCGACGGGCGATGCTGCGCCGGACCCCGAACCACAGGCCGTCGAACAGCAGATCGTCGAGGCCCATGACGAGGATGCCGACTGCCGCGAAGAGCATCAGTTCGTGGCGGATGCCCTGCACCAGCCATTCGATCCATGCGGCCGCCTGATCCACCGCCGAACTCGCCCCCCTGCGCCGACGTCCATCTCCCGAAGGGTCCATGCCTAGTGCCGGTCACGCATTTGTAAAGTGTGAGGAATGCGGGGTGGCGACTCGGTTTGAAAGCAGGAGCGAGGTTTTGCTTTCTTCGTCACGCCGGACTTGATCGGGATATATACCCTTCAGACAAGTCAGGAACTGTTCCCCGGCGAAAGCCGGGGTCCATGCGGGACAGTGTTGTGCCATCTGGACCCCGGCTTTCGCCGGGGAACAGTTACTTGTCGAGAAGGGATAATTGCCGACTTGATCCGGGGTGACGAGATAGGAAATTGCTCCTTCCAAATCCGGACCGAGTCACTACCGAATGCGGGCGGCATAGTCCGCCGGCGTAAACCCACGACGCCTGCCCTCCCTTCCCGCAAGCGGGAGAAGAGCGGCGGCGTTGGCTTCGGTTTGATCCGCGCGCACCGAACGGGCATAGGAACGGCTTCCCGGCACTCACCGCCGCCGACCCGACAGGATATTCCCCGCATGCCGCATCGCCCGACGCCCCGTTCCGTCCTGCGCGCCTTTCTGGCGAGCGAGAGCGCCGGCGGGATGCTGCTGATCGTCGCGGCGGCGCTGGCGATGCTGGTCGCCAACTCGTCCTTCGGTCCGGCTTACCACCATGCGATCCATGCCGTGACCGGGCCGGTGTTGGCCGACGCGATCGGCCCGATGACGGTGCATCTGTGGATCAACGACGGGCTGATGGCGGTCTTTTTTCTGCTCGTCGGGCTGGAGATCAAGCGCGAGTTCGTCGACGGGCGGCTCGCCAGCTGGGACCGGCGGCGCCTGCCGATGATCGCCGCGGCGGCGGGGATGGCGGTGCCGGCGCTGCTCTATACGCTGCTCGCGGCGGGCACCCCCGGCCTCGCACGGGGCTGGGCGATCCCGGCGGCGACCGACATCGCCTTCGCGATCGGGGTGCTGGCGCTGCTCGGACGCCGCGCGCCGACCTCGCTCAAGCTGTTCCTCGTCACCGTCGCGATCGTCGACGACATGGGCGCGGTGGCGATCATCGCGCTCTTCTACACCGCGCAGATCGACCTTGCGGCGCTGGGCGCGGCGGCGGCGGTGCTCGCGGTCATGGCCGCGTGCAACCGCGCAGGCGTCCGGCGCCTTTCGGTCTATGTCCCGCTGTTCGGCCTGCTCTGGTACGCGATGCTGCTGTCGGGGGTGCATGCGACGATCGCCGGGGTGCTCGCCGCGACCGCCATCCCCTTCGAGCGCACCCCCGATGCGCCCGACAGCGCGACCTCGCCGCTCCACCGGCTCGAGCATGCGCTGCATCCGTGGGTCGCGTTCGCGATCGTTCCGCTGTTCGGCTTCGCCAATGCGGGGGTCGACATCGGCGGGCTGACCGCCGCGCAGATATTCTCGCCGCTGCCGCTCGGCATCGCGGCGGGGCTGTTCCTGGGCAAGCAGGTCGGCATCTTCGGCAGCGTCTGGCTGTCGGTGAAGCTCGGCATCGCGGGGCCGCTGCGCGGCGCGACCTGGTGGCAGGTCTATGGCGTCGCGCTGCTGTGCGGCATCGGCTTCACGATGAGCCTGTTCATCGGCGGCCTCGCCTTTCCCGGCGATCCGCTGCTGGTCGAGGAGGCGAAGATCGGAATCCTGATGGGATCGCTGGCCGCGGCACTCGCGGGCTTCGTCGTGCTGCGTATCGCGCCGCTGCACCCGCGGCACGACGCGATCGAGCGCGAAGCGCGCGCCGAGATCGACGCCGACGGCGATGTCCGCGACACGTCGGACGCGGCGACGAATTAGGCTGGCGACGGCGCGGCGCGCCATGCTATCGATCGGGGCGTGACGCTATCAGGCATCCCGGCTGGCGATCGCGGCTCCGCACGGCGGGGCGGCGAATCCCGCGCGCACGTAGCGCGCGCTTCCGCCGGCCGGAGGCGCCGCGCCGGCATGCCGCTCTGGCTCGGCCAGTCCGGATCGCCGCGCCACCCCCCTGCGGGCGTCACTCCGCGCGGCTGAGCGACCGGCGCGGACCCGCGCCCCGTCCATTCGTGCCATTTTCGCAAGGGGATGCCCCATGCTCGACAAGATCGAAGTCCACAACCGTATCGAGACGCCCGAGATGAAGGATTACGGCGTCTACCTGTCGGTCGACCGCCTGCTCCAGTGCCAGAAGCGGCTCGCCGACCTGTCCACGCCCGACGAATTGCAGTTCCAGATCGTCCATCAGGTCGAGGAGCTGTGGATGAAGCTGATGGCCTTCACGCTCGCCGAGATCGACGGGCACATGGCGGCGCGCGAGACGATGCGCGTCCTGACGCTGTTCGGCCGCGTCCACCGCATCATGCGGCTGATGACCGACCAGCTTGCGCTGCTCGAGACGATGAGTCCGTTCGACTATCAGGCGATCCGGCTGCTGCTCGGCAACGGATCGGGACAGGAAAGTCCCGGCTTCCAGTTGCTGCTGACGCTGCCGCAGCCGTTGTGGGCGCGCTACAAGGCGGTCTATCTCGACGCGGCCGGGCGCAGCGTCGCGGACGTCTATGACACCGGCTATCGGCACGACGACGCCTATATGGTCGCCGAGGCGATGGTCGAGTTCGACGAGCTGTTCCAGCTGTTCCGCGCGCACCATATCCAGCTGATCCACCGGTCGATCGGCATGGGGTCGAAATCGCTGAAGGGACGCCCCGTCGAGCTGCTCAACGCGGGCATGCGGCACCGCTTCTTTCCCGAGCTGTGGGACGTTCGCTGCGAGATGACCGACCGCTGGGGCGCCGAATATGGCGTGAAGCGGGCGAGCATCAGCGGCGCGTCGGCGGCGGGCCACGGCAGCGGGCTGTGACCGGCACGCCGCTTTCGGAAGCGGTCGCGGACCGCTTCCACCTGCCCCCCGGCGCCGTCTACCTCAAGAGCCACAGCGTCGGCTGCCAGCCGCGCGCCGCCGAGGGGCTGCTGCGCGACCGGATGCTGGCGCCGTGGCGCGACACCGGCGAGGCGTGGCCCGACTGGCTGGCCGCGATCGACGCCTGGCGCGCCGCGCTGGCGGGCCTGATCGGCGTCGAGGCCCGCGACCTATGCCCCGCGGCCAACGTCAGCGCCGGCCTGTCGCGCTATCTTTCGGCGCTGGACACCGCGACCGGGCGGCGGACGATCCTGCTCGCGCCGAGCGCCTTTCCGACCATCGGCTATGTCGCCGGCGGGCTGGCGGCGGCGGGGTGGACGGTGCGCTACCTGCCCGACGAGGCCGACGTGCGCGACGCCGCGAACTGGATCGCGGCGCTCGACGACGATGTCGCGCTGGCGGTCCCGATGCACGTCAGTTCGAACAGCGGCGCGCTGACCGACATTGCGGCGGTCGCGGCGGCGGCGCACGCCGCGGGCGCGCGCTGCATCGCCGATTGCGCGCAATCGGTCGGCGTCGTGCCCGTCACCCCCGCCGCATGGGGCGTCGACGCGGTGCTGGGCACCAGCGTCAAATGGCTGTGCGGCGGCCCCGGCGGCGGCTGGTTATGGGTCGCTCCGCACGACCGCACCGCACTCTGCCCCAGCGAGCGCGGCTGGTGGAGCCATGCCGATCCCTTTGAGATGGCGATCGGCGATTTCCGCTACGCCCCCGACGCGCGCCGCTGGTGGGGCGGCACCCCCGACGTCGCACCTTTTGTCCTGTCCACCGCCGGGATCGCGGAGATCGCGGCGATCGGCGTGGACCGGATTGCGGCGCACAACCGCGCGCTGCAGGCGATGCTGCGCGACGCGCTGGAGGCCGCGACGCCGCAATGGCGCTGGCCCGAGGGCGCGATCGGCGGGACGCTGTGCATCGACACCGGCGCCGACCGGCCGCGCGTCGCGGCGCTGCTGGACCGGCACGGCCTGCACGCCGATTTTCGCGGTACCGTGCTACGGCTGTCCTTCCACGCCTATAATGGCGCGGCGGACGTGGAGACAGCGGTGGCGGCGCTGGCCTGAGAAGCCTATTCGGCCGCCATCGCCAGTTCGACGCGCTGCGGGCCGCGGATGACGGTGCCGGGATAGGCGCCCTGCCCCTCGCCGCCGCGGAAGGTCACCACCCCCGACTTGATCGTCGCGTCATAGCCGTCCGCCTTTTGCAGCAGGCGCTTGCCGCCCGCGGGCAGGTCGAAGGCGAGCCAGGGCTTGCCGAGCCGAATCCGCTCCATGTCGACGACGTTGATGTCGGCGAGATAGCCGGGGGCGATCAGGCCGCGATCCTCCAGCCCGTAGAGCAGCGCGGTATCGCGGCACTGACGCTTGATCGCGCGTTCGAGCGGGATGTGCCCGCCGCGCTTGCGGTCGCGCACCCAATGCTGGAGCATGAAGGTCGGCGACGCAGCGTCGCAGATCGTGCCGCAATGCGCGCCGCCGTCGGACAGGCTGTTCACCGTGTCGTCGGCGTCCTGCAACGCTTCGAGGAAATCGAGATTGCCGTCGGCATAGTTGAGAATCGGCAGATAGGCGAAGCCGGCCCCGTCGTCGCGGCATAGCAGGTCGTAGGCATAGGCCGCGGGATCGACCCCCGCCGCAGCGGCGCGCGCCGCGATGCTGGCCTCCGGCCCCGGCTCATAGTCGAAATCCTCATCCATCTCGAACTGCATCGTCCAGCCGCCGGCGACGACCATCAGCAGCCCCATGATGTCCTTGGGCACCTCGCTGAAATCATTCTCCTCCGCCAGCAGCCGCGCCCGGAAGGCCGGGTCGAGCAGCTTCGCCTTCTGCTCGTCCCACGACAGCGCCTCGATCGCGCGCCACGACGGGCGGAAGCGGAAGGGATGCACGGTGCCGCGCCACGCCATGATGATGCCGTTGCCGCGCAGCGCGATCTGCGCGACGATGTTCGCGCCCTTCGCATTTTCGGCGCGCATCGTTTCGATCTGCTCGTCGAGCGGCAGTTCCTTGGCGATCGACTGGAGCGCGGCGAAGGTCACGGGCAGGCCGGTTTCGCGGCTGAGCTTGCCCATCCAGTCGAACTCGTTCCATTCGCGGTTGAGGTCGCTCGCCATCTCGAACACGCCGTAGCCGACGCGCCCCATCGCGCGGCCGATTTCGATCAGTTCCTCCGCCGTCGCGGTGGTGCCGGGGACGACCTCTCCATCGACCGACTTGTGGATCACCGTGCGGCTGGTCGAAAAGCCGAGCGCGCCCGCGCGCACGCCTTCCTCGACGATACGCGACATCTCCGCGATGTCCTCGGCGGTCGGCACCGCGCCCGGCTTTTCCCGGTCGCCGAGCACATAGGCGCGCACCGCGCCGTGCGGGACGTGGCAGGCGACGTCGATCGTGCGCGGCAGCTTTTCGAGCGCGTCCATATATTCGGGGAAGGTTTCCCAGTCCCACGACATCCCCTCGGCCAGCGCGGTGCCGGGAATATCCTCGACCCCCTCCATCAGGCCGATCAGCCAGTCGTGGCGATCGGGACGCGCGGGGGCGAAGCCGACGCCGCAATTGCCCATGACGACGGTGGTGACGCCGTGCCAGCTTGACGGGGCCATTTCCCGGTCCCACGTCGCCTGCCCGTCATAATGGGTGTGGACGTCGACGAAGCCGGGGGTGACGATCCGGCCGCGCGCGTCGATCTCTTCGCGACCCGCGCCGACGTCGGCGCCGACCGCGACGATGCGGTCGCCGTCGATCGCGACATCGGCGATAAAGGGCTGCGCGCCCGAACCATCGACGACCGTGCCGCCGCGAATCACCAGATCATGCATGTCCGCTCTCCCGATTTTTCGTTTCAGGACAAAACCTATCATGGATTGCCGATATGCCAAGCGCTTTGGCCGAGAACCTTAAGGCGACAAAAGATACGGATGGACGCATCCTTTTTGTCTCCTTTGTCGCTTTAAAGGAGCGGCCGCCATTGCGCGCGGAGCGAAGCGATGATGAAGCAGGCGATGAGCATGGCATAGATTCTGACACTGCGGGATAATGTAGGAAACCCCCCTTCCGCGCGAATATGCGCGCGAACACCATCGCGAGGCGCTATGATGCCGCGTCAAACCAAAGGGAGTCGATGCCATGATCCGCCCGCTAACCCTCGGCCTCCTGCTCGCCGTCGCCGTTCCGCCCGTCGCCGCGAAACAGGCGCCCTCCCCCGATTACAAGGCCGCCCTCGCCGATCCCGCGCGCCCCGCCGCCGACCGCGAGCGCGACGCCGCGCGCAAGCCCACCGAACTGCTCGCTTTCGCGGGCGTGAAACCGGGGCAGACGGTCGGCGACTTCGTGATGGGCGGCGGCTATCTGACCCGCATCCTCGCGGGCGCGGTCGGGCCGGAGGGCAAGGTCTATGCCTTCCAGCCCGCCGAGTTCATCGCCTTCAAGAAGCAATATGGCGACGATCAGGCCGCGATCGATGCCGCTTATGCCAATGTCGATGCGATCGCAGGGCCATTCGCGGCGCCCGCCTTTCCAGTACCGCTCGACACGATCGTCACCGTGCAGAATTTCCACGACCTTTACCTCAAGCCCTTCCCCGAAGGCATCGGCGACAAGGCGAGCGCGGCGCTGTTCGCGGCGCTGAAACCCGGCGGGACGCTCGTCGTCATCGACCACAGCGCGGCCGACGGCAGCGGCACGACGCTGTCCGACAGCCTGCATCGCATCGACAAGGCGGCGGTCGTCGCCGCGCTTACTAAGGCGGGGTTTCAACTCGAAGCGGAGAGCGATCTTTACAAGCGCCCCGACGATCCACGCACCGCGAACGTCTTCGATCCCTCTATTCGCGGCAAGACCGACCAGTTCATGCTAAGGTTCAAAAAGCCAGTATAGCCGAAGCGCGACTACGCGCGCCATTAGCATTTCAGATAGACCTAGGGGTTATCATGGCCTCGGATTGATTGTGGTCACGTGCGACCGGTGAAGGAACGCACCGGGTGGCGGTTAGCAATATTCGGGAGAATCAGGCGAATGGATGATTTCGCGAGAGGTGCTTCTTCGTCCCTGAACAAGTCGATATCCGATTTGCGACGATTTGTAGGGCGGCCAACCCTCAACCGAGGTTATAGTCTTCGAGACACGCTCGACGCGCTAATCTGGGAAGTCGGACGCAAGGGCTTCGAAGCCGGGTATCGCGCAGCTCACGACCAGTGTGCCCAAAGCATCGAGAACGATGGCGTGTTCCCAGTCGTTATGAAATATGATGGGAGGCCGCGGCTGGCTCCATCCGTTAGCGGCCCCCTTTCAGTTCGATCGACCGTGCAGAAGATAAAACTGTTCAAAATTCCAGCTTTCGATCGAGAAGTTTCGTTTTGGGATCGCCTCTTCCGACGCTGAAGTCGAAGTTGAACAAAGCAACCGGCAACAAGGATTCGGTGCCGTGCTTCGCTGCGCTCCTTTGCGAAGTCTGGGAACGAAGGTTGGTATCAACCCCAGCGATCCGCATACCGTGAACGTCTTCACCCCCCCCCATGATCCGCAGCAAGACCGGATCAGTTCGCGCTGCGCTTCCGCAAGCCCGGAGGAAACGCTAAGGTGGCGCCATGACCAGCGACGATGATGACTATGTCTATGACGAGGCGAGCGGCGAATGGCTGCCCGCGAACGAAGCGCGCGCGCGGGCCGAAGCCGCCGCCGCAGGCCCCGAGGTGCGCGACGCGGTCGGCAACCTGCTGAACGACGGCGATTCGGTGGTGCTGGTCAAGGACCTGACGGTGAAGGGCGCGGGCCAGACGCTGAAAGTCGGCACGGTCATCAAGTCGATCCGCCTGACCGGCGACGCGCAGGAGATCGACTGCCGGCACGAGGGGATCAAGGGACTGGTGCTGCGCGCCGAATTCGTGCGGAAGCGCTGACGCCCTTCACTTTTTCGTGTTCCCCCGCGAAGGCGGGGGTCCATCAGCATGGACCGGAGATGGGTCCCCGCCTTCGCGGGGACACACGGTCTTTATATGATCCTCAGATCTTCCCCAGCGTCTCCTTGCGCGGCCCCATGAAGCCGAACAGATAGGCCGCGACCTTGCGCATCTGGATTTCCTCCGCACCCTCGGTGATGCGGTAGCGGCGGTGGTGGCGATAGATGTGCTCGAAGGGCTTGTGCCGCGAATAGCCGATGCCGCCGTGCACCTGCATCGCACGGTCGGCGGCCTGGCAGACGAGCCGGTTCGCCCAATAGTTGCACATGCTGACCTTGTCGGACAGCCGGCGCTCGATCTCCTTGTGCGGCATGTTGTCCATCTCCCACGCCGTCTTGCGGATCAGCAGGCGCAGCATCTCCGCCTGCGTCGCCAGTTCGACCAGCGGGAACTGGATCGCCTGATTCTTCGCCAGCGCCTCGCCGAACGGCTTGCGCTCGCGCGCGTAGCGCACGCTTTCCTCGATGCAGTAGACCGCCGCGCCCAGCGACGAGGCCGCCTGGCGGATGCGGTTCTGGTGGACGAAGCTCTGCGCGATGGCGAGCCCGCCGCCCTCCGGGCCGAGCCGCGCGCTGTCGGGCACCCACACGTCGGTGAAGCTGACGCGCGGATGGTCGGTCGGCATGTTGAAGGTCCACAGATATTCCTCGATGACGAGGCCCGGCGACGGGTTGGGGACGAGCAGGCAGGTGATGCCCTTCGCGCTGCCGTCCTCGCCGCTGGTGCGGCAGAAGGTCGCGCAGTGGGTCGCGACGTGCATCCCCGTCGTCCACATCTTCTCGCCGTTGATCAGCCAGCCGTCGACGCCGTCGCGCGTCTCGCGCACCGCGCGCGTTTCCATATGCGTCGCGTCGCTGCCATGGTCGGGCTCGGTCAGGCCGAAGGCGGCACGGCGCTTGCCCTCGAAGCCGCCGAGGATGAATTCCTGCTTCTGTTCGTCGCTGGTCGCGAACTGTTCAAACATCGCGACGAAGGGGAAGTTGCCCACGATGCTGTGCTCGTTCTGCAGATCGTTGTGGAGGCCGAGTCCCTTCGCCGCGAAATGCTCGCGGATCACCGCCATCCACAGGTTCGACCCGTCCTTGCCGCCATATTGGCTGGGCGCCGAGAAGCGCCAGTGCCCCGCCGCGTCGGCGCGCCGCGTCGCCTGCTTCAGCAGCGCCTCCCATTCATGCCGCGGCAGGCCCTGATTGTCCCAGTCGGTGCGGCTGTGCTCGCGCCGGTGGTCGAAGAAGCGGATATTGTCGTCCGCCTCCTCCAGCGGCTTGATCTCGGCTTCGATGAACGCGTCGAGTTCGTCCAGATAGGCCTGCAGGTCGGGTGCAATCGCGAAATCCATCATCCTCTCCCTTTCAATTCTGACCCGTCACCCGCTCCGTTCGTGCTGAGCTTGTCGAAGGGCTGTTCTTTCTATCGATCTTGAAGGAAAGAACGGTGCTTCGACAAGCTCAGGGCAAACGGAGAGGAGTATGCGGATCCCCTAGCCGTCCCACTGCTCCCGCGCCTGTGCGAGCGGGGCATATTTGGGGCTGTCGACGGCGCATTTGTCGAGCACGGCGCGGCGCAGCCGGGCGAGCAGGCCGGGTTCGGCGAGCGTCGTCGCCCCCGACAGCAAGGCCTCCGCCAGCGCGCGATCCTCGGCGCGAACCCCGGCTTCGAGGTCGCGCATCACGATGCCGAGCGCGTTCATCGCGACCACCACCTGAAACTTGCCGTGCCCCTCGGCGCCGGGCTTGATCGCCTCGCCCAGCCAGTCGCGCACCGCCTGCACCATCTCGCGCGTCGTCGGCTCGCCGACCGGCGGCGCCGGCGGGGCGGACGACGGCGGCAACGGACGCGACCGCTCGGCCGCGGGCGCCTCGTCGCCGAGCAGCAGCAGCAGGTCGAGTTCCTGCTCGGCGGTGCGGCGCCCGACGACGACGCGCTCGACCGTGGTGTCGGCGCCGCTGCGCCACGCCTGCCCCATCTGCAGACAGCCGAGCGCCCACCAGAGCGTGCGGTAGACCAGCCAGAAGCGGAAGCGCTGACGATCGACCTGGCGCCCGCCCGCCGCCTCATAGGCCGCGAAATAATCCTCGAGACTGCCGGCCCCGAAAGCCGGCCGGTCGAGTCGGCCGAAGCGCCACACCGTCATGCAGCCGAACGCCAGATCCTCGTGCGGGTCGCCGAGATGGGCGAGTTCCCAATCGAGCACCGCGGCCAGCCCGTCCGCGTCGACCATCACATTGCCCATGCGATAATCGCCATGGACCAGCACCGGATCGGCGGGCGCGGGCAGATGCGCCTCGCACCAGCGGACGGCGAGCGCGATCACCGGCCGGTCGCCGCCATAGGCGAGGAAGCGCGCCTTGAGCTCGGCAAGCGCCTCGGCGGTGTCCATCACCTTTATGCCGTCGGGGATCGCCGCGCGCGGCAGCGCGTGGATCAGCGCAAGTTCGCGCCCGAGATCGGCGACGAGCGGCGGCGGCGGGTCGGCCAATATCTTCGCCGGGCTGACCTCCGCGACCACCCGGCGCATCACATAGCCGGTGCCCATGCCGTCGGCGTCCGCCAGCACCCCGACCACCTCGGGCGCCTTCACTCCGCCCGCGTGCGCCGCCCGGACCAGTGCCGCCTCGACCGCGTGGCTGTAGGGGCGCCCTTCCATATATTCGGCCGAGGGCGCGCGGCGCAGGACATAGGCGCGCCCCGCCCAGTCGAACGCCCAGCTTTCCATGTTGGCGCCGCCCGACAGGCGCGACAGGCCCGAAAGCTCGCCGGGGCCGGCGATGCGCGTCATGAAGGCGGAAAGCGGTTGCACGAGATCGGTCATTACTTAACCTTGCTAAGGATTTTTGCGGTGGGCAAGCGCGAATCGCCCGCGGATCAGCCGGCGCGTTCGCGCCCGCGCTTCATCACCGCCAGGCGCCGCGCCTCGACCGCGTCGGCGCTGACCGTGCGGTTCGCCGCCGACGAGCGCGCATGTTCGAGCGCCAGCGCCTCGCCGTAGGGCAGCGCATAGCCGTCGTCGATCAGCGCCCTGTAGGCGCGCACCATCGCGGGGTCGGCGCTCGCGATGTCGCGTGCGAGCGCCTGCGCGGCGGGCAGCAGGTCCTCGGGCGCGACGACGCGGTTCACCAGACCCCAGTCGCGCGCCGCCTCCGCCCCCAGGAAATTACCGGTAAGCGACAATTCCTTGGCGCGGCCGAGGCCGATCAGGCGCGACAGCTTCTGCGACAGGCCCCAGCCCGGCATCACCCCGACCCGCGCGTGGGTGTCGGCAAAGCGCGCGTTGGTCGAGGCGATCAACATGTCGCAGGCGAGCGCCACCTCGAACCCGCCGGTGATCGCGACCCCGTTGATCGCGCCGATCACCGGCTGCGGGCACAGTTCGATCGCCTTCACGGGATTTTCGTCGGCGCCCTCCGCGTTGGCGGCGCCGAGGTTACCGGTGTCGGCGCCCAGTTCCTTGAGGTCGAGCCCCGCGGTGAACGCCCGCTCGCCCGCGCCGGTCAGCACGATCGCGCGAATCCCGTCATCGGCGGCAAGCCCGCGCATCGCGGCGGCGAACTCGGCCCGCAGCGCGCGCGACAGCGCATTCATCGCCTCGGGCCGGTTGAGCGTGACGGTGGCGACGGCATCGTCGCGGGTGACGAGGACGAGGGACATCATCTTCTCCCAAAAAGAAAGGGCGGCCGTTTGCGGGCCGCCCTTTTTCCGTTCATGCCATGCGATCTGAATTCAGATCTTGCCGGTGAGTTCGGGCACGGCGTTGAAAAGGTCGGCGACGAGGCCGAGGTCGGCGACCTGGAAGATCGGGGCGTCCTCGTCCTTGTTGATCGCGACGATGGTCTTCGAATCCTTCATGCCGGCAAGGTGCTGGATCGCGCCCGAAATGCCGATCGCGAAGTAAACTTCCGGCGCGACGATCTTGCCGGTCTGACCGACCTGATAGTCGTTGGGGACATAGCCCGCATCGACCGCGGCGCGGCTGGCGCCGAGCGCGGCGCCGAGCTTGTCGGCGAGCGGGACGATCACTTCCTGATATTTCTCGCTCGACCCCAGCGCGCGGCCGCCCGAGACGATGATCTTCGCCGAGGTGAGCTCGGGGCGATCCTGCTTGGCGATCTCGGCGCCGACGAAGCTCGACAGACCGGCGTCGCCGCCCGCCGAGACGGCTTCCACCGTGCCCGAACCGCCGGTCGCGGCGGCCTTTTCGAAGGCGGTGCCGCGGACGGTGACGACCAGCTTCGCATCCGACGATTCGACGGTCGCGATGGCGTTGCCGGCGTAGATCGGACGGGTGAAGGTCTTCGGCCCTTCGACCGACAGCACTTCCGAAATCTGCATCACGTCGAGCAGCGCGGCGACGCGCGGCGCGATATTCTTGCCGGTGGTCGTCGCGGGGACGACGAACGCGTCGTGGTTCGCCATCAACTCGGCGACGAGCGGCGCGACATTTTCGGGCAGGTTGTGCGCGAAGGCGGCGTTGTCGGCGACATGCACCTTCTGCACGCCCGCGATTTCGGCCGCCGCCTTGGCAACGCCATCGACGCCTTCGCCCGCGACGAGCAGGTGGACTTCGCCGAGCTTCGAAGCGGCGGTCACCGCGGCGAGCGTGGCGTCCTTGACCGACGAACCGTCATGTTCGACCCAAACCAGAGTTTTCATCTCTTGCGTTCCTTCTGATCCGTGGGTGTTAGCTGTGGACGCCCATGGCCTTGAGCTTGGCGACCAGTTCGTCGACGTCGGCGACCTTGACGCCGGCCGAGCGGACGGGCGGTTCGGAGACCTTGACCGTCTTGACGCGCGGGGCCGTGTCGACGCCGTAATCGGCGGGCGACTTGGTATCGAGCGGCTTCGACTTCGCCTTCATGATGTTCGGCAGCGACGCATAGCGCGGCTCGTTCAGGCGAAGGTCGGTGGTGACGATCGCGGGGAGCTTGAGCTTCACCGTCTCGAGACCGCCGTCGACTTCGCGCGTCACGCTGACATGATCGCCCTCGACGTTGACCGCGCTGGCAAAGGTGCCCTGCGCCCAGCCGGTGAGCGCGGCGAGCATCTGGCCGGTCTGGTTGTTGTCGCCGTCGATCGCCTGCTTGCCGAGGATCACAAGACCCGGCTGTTCGGCATCGGCGATCGCCTTGAAGATCTTGCCCAGCGCCAGCGGTTCGACCTCATCGTCGGTCTGCACCAGGATCGCGCGGTCGGCGCCCATCGCGAGCGCGGTGCGCAGCGTTTCCTGCGCCTTCGCCGGGCCGACGCTGACGGCGATGATCTCGGTCGCGACGCCCTTTTCCTTGAGGCGGATCGCTTCCTCGACCCCGATCTCGTCGAACGGGTTCATCGACATCTTCACATTGGCGAGGTCAACGCCCGTGCCATCGGACTTCACCCGCGGCTTCACGTTGTAATCGAGCACCCGCTTCACGGGGACGAGGATCTTCATCGCTATCCAGCTCCTCTCAAAAATTGTGCACCGCGCCATAATTGGCGTTTACGTAAACGTCAACCTTGCAGTCCCTAGCCCTCTCCCCTTCAGGGGAGAGGATAGTGCAGCTTGCTCCGAAGAGCTTGGAGAGGGGGACGCGGCCTGCCCCTCTCCAACTCCGGCCAGGCAGCAAGCTGCCAAGCCTTCATATCCTCTCCCCTGAAGGGGAGAGGGCAGAATCGTCTCACGCCGCCTTGGCGACCTCGGCGACGATCTTCTTCGCCGCGTCGCCCAGGTCGTTCGCGGGAACGATCGGCAGGCCGCTGGTCGCAAGGATTTCCTTGCCCTTCTCGACGTTCGTACCTTCGAGGCGGACGACGAGGGGAACGGAAAGATTCACTTCCTTCGCCGCAGCGACGATGCCATCGGCGATGATGTCGCACTTCATGATGCCGCCGAAGATGTTGACGAGGATGCCCTGCACCGCCGGGTCCTTGAGGATGATCTTGAACGCCGCGGTCACCTTTTCCTTGCTGGCGCCGCCGCCGACGTCGAGGAAGTTGGCCGGGAAGGCCCCGTTGAGCTTGATGATGTCCATCGTCGCCATCGCGAGGCCGGCGCCGTTGACCATGCAGCCGATGTTGCCGTCGAGCTTGATGTAGGCGAGGTCATATTCGCTCGCCTCGACCTCCGCCGGGTCCTCTTCGGTCAGGTCGCGCAGTTCGGCGAGGTCCTTGTGGCGGAACATCGCGTTCGAATCGAAGCCGACCTTGGCATCGAGGACATAGAGCTTGTCGCCGTCCGCCGTCGGGCAGATGGCGAGCGGGTTGATCTCGATCTGCGAGGCGTCGGTGCCGAGGAAAGCGGCATAGAGGCCTTCGAGAATCTTCGCCGCCTGCTTGGCGAGGTCGCCGGTCAGGTTCAGTGCCTTGGCGACTGCGCGGCCGTGGTGCGGCATCAGCCCGGTGGCGGGGTCGATGGTGATGGTGTGGATCTTTTCGGGGGTCGAATGGGCGACTTCCTCGATATCCATGCCGCCCTCGGTCGAGGCAACGACCGCGATGCGGCTGGTCGCGCGGTCGACGAGCAGCGCGAGGTAGAATTCCTTGCCGATATCGACACCGTCGGTGATGTAGAGGCGGTTGACCTGCTTGCCCGCCTCGCCCGTCTGGACGGTGACGAGCGTGTTGCCGAGCATGTCCCTGACATGCGCCTCGACCTCTTCGATCGTCTTGGCGAGGCGGACGCCGCCCTTCGCGTCGGGGCCGAGTTCCTTGAACTTGCCCTTGCCGCGGCCGCCGGCATGAATCTGTGCCTTCACGACATAGAGCGGCCCCGGAAGCTGCTTCGCCGCCGCGACGGCTTCTTCGACGCTCATCGCGGGGATGCCCGCGGGAACCGCGACACCAAATTTCGCGAGCAGCTCTTTTGCCTGATATTCGTGGATGTTCATGGGATCTGCCGGCCCTTTCGACTCTGGAAGAGGAGATGATCGCGGCCGCATAAGCACAAGTTGCGCGGCAAGGCTACCCCTGCCACGTCCAGAAATTCTTGGCGCACCGAAAGCGGGCCGGGTCGTCAGCGCAGCGCGCAGACCGCCGCCGAGCTGGTCGTCACCGCCAGTATCTCGGCATCCTTCAGCGCGCGCACCTTGTGCAGGAACTGGTCGAGCGACAGGTCGGTCACGCGCTTGTCGCGGAGGCTGCCGAGGGCGGACAGGCGGCGAAGCTGGACCAGCGACAGCCGGTCGACCATGCGGTCGGCCATGCACATCGCCATCGCCTGCGACAGACCCGCGTCGCGCAGCCCGGTGCGCAGCCGCGTCTCGGGCGTCGCGCAGCCCGCGAGCGCCAGCGACAGGACGAGAAGGGGAAGGACGGAGCAGCTTTTCATGCGCGGCCCATAGTCGAAAATTCCCGCCGCCCAAACGCTATTCGCACGCCCCCCCGGCATCGTGCGCCTGTCCGGTCCGTCCCCCGCTCGTATCGAGCGGAGCTATCGTCCGTGGAATTCGGCGACGGCGCCCGACACCGCCTGCATCAGCGCCATGCGCGCGGGGATCGATGCGGTGGTGTTGCCCAACATCACGACGATCGCATAGCGCGTGCCGTCGGGGGCCGTCGCGATGCCGATGTCGTTGTAACCGGCGGTCATGCCGTTCAGGTCCTGCCCGGTCCCCGTCTTGTGCAGGAACTGCCAGCCGTCCGGCAACCCCGCCTTCAACCGTTTCGGGCCGCTGCGGGTGCGGCTCATCACGCCGAGCAGATATTCGGTCGAGGCCGGCGACAGCAAGGTCCCGCGCGCGAGCCGCGTCAGCGCGCTGGCGATCGCGGCGGGGCTGGCGCCGTCGATCGGGTCGGCCAGATAATTGTCCATCGCCGTCCGGCGCTTCGCGGCCGGCAGCGCCGAGCGCGCGGCCTGGAAATTGCGGCCGACCGAATAGCTCTGCTGCCAGCTCAGCCCGGCGGTCGCGCTCTGCAACAGCCGTTCGCCGGGGCCGAAGCGGATCGCGCCCAGCCCCTTGTCGGCGATGAAGGCGCGCACCGCCTTCGGCCCGCCGACGGTGCGCAGCAGGCTATCGTTCGCGGTATTGTCGCTGTGCGTGATCGCGGTTTCGATGAGATCGCGCACGCTCATCGTCACCGCCCCCTCGGCGCGGACGCGCGCGGCGAGCGGCTGATGGAACAGGGTCAGGTCCTCGGGCCCGATGCGGACCATCTGGTCGAGGCTGATCCGGCCGGCGTCGACCGCATCGAGCACCGTCAGCGCCACCCACAGCTTCGACACGCTCTGTTGCGGGAACAGGTCGCCGCCGCGCTGCGCCAGCGCCCATTCGCCGTCGACGCGCTGGATCGCAATCCCCGTCTTGCCGGGAAAGGCACGCCACAGCGAGGCGATGCGATCGTCGAGACCGGGCGGCGGGCGGCGGAAACCGGGATCGAGCGTGCCGCGCGGCGGCGGCGGCGCGGCCGACGGGCGGACCGGCGGACCGATCGGGACGGTGACGGCGCCCGCTTCGCCGTGCGCGGTCTGCTGCTGCTGGCGCGGCGGCGGCACCAGCGCGGTGCTGCTCACGCATCCGGCGAGCAGGACCGAGCCGATTGTCATGCCGAGCAGCGACCTGCCCGAAAACTGAACCTTCATTCAAACCCCGCGACTGCGACCCTCTATCATCCCGACCCGTTGGCCGGGACCGTTCGTCCCGCACGGGCGCCGGACTCGCCAGCGATTTGCGACGAACGATTCGTCTGCCGCGACAAGCGGCGGAACCCGTCCGATCCGGGGAGTGGGGATCATCCGCACAAGAGCGGCGAAGGCAATTCCGGTGCCGCGGGGGTGCGGCGGCGCGGCGTCAGAGCGCGAACGCCAGCGCCGGTTGCTGGAACATCACGTAAAGCCCGCCGACCGTGAATCCGGCCATCAGCTTCAGGAACCAGTCGGAGCGGAGAATCGAAATCATGGGAGCCTCTTTGTCTTGTTCCGTCGTCGGTCTGTTCTTCGTTGTTTCACCGACGTTATGGTGCGCCCCCGGCCGGCCGTGCAGTGACGGGCGTCACCGTAGCGCGACAGGGTTAGCAAGGCGTGAACCGGACATTCGCCCGCGGTTCACGGCCGAGTGCGCCGGCGCGGCGCGGGTCAGCTCAGCGCGGCGCAGGCCTGCTGGATGCGGACGCACGCCTCCTTGAGCACCGCCTCCGACGTCGCATAGGAGACGCGGAACGCCGGCGACAGGCCGAACGCGCCGCCATGCACCGCCGCGACGCGCGCGCTGTCGAGGAAATAGTCGATCAGCGCTTCGTCGCTGTCGATCACATGGCCCGAGGGCGTCTTCTTGCCGATGCAGCCGCTCGCGTCGGGATAGACATAGAAGGCGCCGTCGGGGACCGGGCAGTTCAGCCCCGGCGCGTCGTTGAGCATCGCCACGACCATGTCGCGGCGCTTGCGGAAGGCGGCGTTGCGGTCGTCGAGGAACTGCTGCGGCCCGCCGAGCGCCGCCGCCGCCGCCGCCTGCGCGATCGAACAGGGGTTCGACGTCGATTGCGACTGCAGCTTGCCGATCGCCTTGATCAGCCAGGCGGGACCGCCCGCGAACCCGATGCGCCAGCCGGTCATCGCATAGGCCTTCGAACAGCCGTTGACGGTCAGGATGCGGTCGATCAGGTCGGGGCAGCGCTGCGCCAGCGTCGAGAAGGCGAAATCGGCGTACCAGACATGCTCGTACATGTCGTCGCACATCACCATCACCTGCGGGTGGCGGCGGATCACCTCGCCGATCGCGTCGAGTTCCTCGGGCGAATAGGCGGCGCCCGACGGGTTCGACGGCGAGTTGAAGATGACCCAGCGCGTCTTCGGCGTGATCGCCTGGTCGAGCTGCGCGGGGGTGATCTTGTAATGCTGCGCCGCCGACGCCGCGATGAACACCGGCGTGCCGCCTGCGAAGGCGACGATGTCGGGATAGCTGACCCAGTAGGGCGCGGGGATCACCACCTCGTCGCCCGCGTCGACCGTCGCGACGAGCGCGTTGAACAGCGTATGCTTGCCGCCGACGTTGACCGTGATCTGGTCAAGGCCGTAGTCGAGGCCGTTGTCGCGGCGGAACTTGCCGCGGATCGCCTCCTTGAGCGCGACGGTGCCGTCGACCAGCGTATATTTGGTCTGGCCCGCGCGGATCGCGGCGATCGCCGCCTCCTTGACGAAGTCGGGCGTGTCGAAATCGGGCTCGCCCGCCGACAGGCCGATCACGTCGACACCCTCGGCTTTCAGCCGGGTCACGCGCGCGGTCATCGCGAGCGTAGCCGAAGGCTGGATGCGGCCCAGGGCGGCGGAAAGATGCGGCTTCAGCGTCATGAAAACACGTCCTCGAACAGCGCGGGAGACAGGGCGAAGGAAACAGGGCGAAGGAACAGGAAATTGCGCGGGGCCGCGCCTAAAGCCTTCGCCCGCAATGCGCAAGCCGGGAGCCGGATAATTTCCCTATGCGGGGCGAAGCCGCGGCTATCGACGATCCGCTGCCGCGGCCAGCCGCGCCGGGACCAGCCCACGCAGCGAATTGCCGAGGAAAAAGCCGCCTTCGAGGTCGGCGGCGCGCAGGTGCGATTCGACCGCCCGCCCCTTTTCGATCAGTTCGGCGCGCAGCACCCCGGGGAGCAGCCCGAGCGCCAGCGGCGGCGTCAGCAGCACGCCGTCGCGCTCGACGAAGACGTTGCTCCAGCTCCCCTCGGTGACGAAACCGGGTTCGTCGACGAACACCACCTCGGCCGCGCCGCTGTCGCGGCGCGCCTCGTCATAGGGCGCGCGAAGGCTGGTCTTGTGCGCGAGGCGGAAATCGTCCGCCGCCAGCGGCGCGGGCCGCAGCGCGACCGGCACCGGCAGTTCGGCGAGTCGAGGCAGCGACGTTACCTCGATCGCGAGCGCGCCCGACACCGCGAGGCGCATCCGCACCCGCGCCGCGTGGCGCAGGCGAAAGGTCGCCGATTGCAGGCTGTTGCGCGCGCCGTGCCGGTCGAAGCGGAACCCCAGCGCCTCGGCGCTCGCCTTCAGCCGCGCGAGGTGCCCCTCGAGCCGCTGGACGCCGTCGACCGGATCGAACTGCATGGTTTCCAGAAGATCGAAACTGTCCCCCGCTGCGGCCACAAATTCCCCCTTGGCCAGACATTCGCGCCACTCCTCCGGCGCGCGACTGTCGGCGACGATTCCCGATCCCAGCCCCAGCGTGACGCACATGGCACCCGCGCGCAACCCGTCCGCCGGCGGAAAGACCAGCGTGCGGATCGCGACGTTGAAGGCGGCATCGCCGCCAGGCTCGATGAAGCCGAGCGACCCGGTATAGACCCCGCGCGCGTCGCTTTCCAGCGCGTCGATGATCTCCATCGCCCGAACCTTCGGCGCGCCGGTGATCGACCCGCAGGGAAAGGCGGCGCGCAGCACGTCGGTCGCGCCGACACCGTCGGGCAGCCGCGCGGCGACGTCGGAGACGAGCTGGTGGATCGTCGGAAAGCTTTCGACCCGGAACAGGTCGGGTACCGCGACCGAACCCGGCGCGGCGACGCGCGACAGGTCGTTGCGGATCAGATCGACGATCATCAGATTTTCGGCGCGCTGCTTCGGATCCTCCGCTAGGTCGCGGCGCGCGCGCGCGTCGGCGTCCGCATCGGGGCGGCGCGCGGCCGTGCCCTTCATCGGACGCGCCATCACCTGCCCGCCGCGCAGCGCGAAGAAGAGTTCGGGCGACAGCGACGCGATCGCCTGCTCGCCGGTCCAGACGAAACCGCCATAGCCGGCGCGCGCAGAGCGGCGCAGCCGGGCGTATGCGGCAAGCGGGTTTCCGTGCACCGGCACGTCGGCGCGAAAGGTCAGATTGGCCTGATAGATGTCGCCGGCACGGATGAAGTCGAGCACGCGCCGGGCCGCGGCCAGATAGGCTTCGCGCGACAGCCGCGGCACGGGCGGACCGACCCAGCTGGCGCCGGGATCGGGAAGCAGCGCCGGCACCGCGTCGGCGTCGATCCGCTCGACCCGCTCGAAAAGCCCGAACCAGCCGAGCGGCCGGTCGCCGGCGGTTTCGCCCACCGCGCCGCGCCACGCCGGCGCCAGTCCGCGCCCGGCCTCATAAGCGAGATAACCCGCCGCGAACAAACCGCGCGCCCGCGCGTCGTCGAGCGCGTCGAGCAGCGCCGGAACCGCCTCCGCCCGGTGCACGACGAGCAGGTCGACCGGATCGCGGAACAATCGCGCCGCCGCTGCACCCGCGACGCGCGCATCGTCGAGCAGCACGAAGGGCGCGCAGCCCGCAGACGGCACCGGAATGTCCGGCACGGAAATCGCCGCCATTGCCGTCAACCTGCCGTCGCGACCCGTCGGCGCGATCAGCGGTCGCGTTTCATACGGATCATGCGGCCGCCGTTGACGGTGGCGAAATAGCTGCCCATCGACGCGGCCTTGATCTTCACCTTCTGTCCCGGCTTGGGATCGCGGCCCAGGCTGGCGGTATCGATCTGCGTCCACACGGCATCGTCGTCCATCACCAGCGTATATTTGCCCGATCGGTCGACGCTGACCGATCGGATCGTCGTTTCGATTTCCTTGATCTGATCCTCGTCGCCGCCGAAGATGCCACCCAGCGCCGGAAGGTGAAAACCGAACAAGCCGCGCCGCGTCTCCTTCATCGTCGCCTTGTCGGCGAAGGTGATATCGCGGTTCGCGTCGGCGGCGGCGAGCCCGCCGACCTCGCGGTCGAAACAGGCCAGTCGCTCGGTCGGATCGGCTATCGCCCGGCAGCCGAACAGCGCATCGATCTGCGCGGGGCGCGGCGGCGGCGCCTTGTCCTTGGCGACGGCCGGCGTGGCCGCGGCGAGGCCGAGAGCGGCGATCAGCGCGGCGAGATGCGACGACGGGTGCGGCATGACGATCCTCTGACGATGGCGATGCTCCTGCCTAGCCGCCGCGCCGCCGCGCCGCAAGATTGCGATGGCGCGTCTTTGCTGCTTAAAGCAATGTCAGTAACCGGCGAGAGAGAGGATGACGCGGCCCGATGAATACCCCCTTTGACTGGTCGCAAGCCTATCGTCACCCGACCGACTGGAACCAGAGCTTTCCACCGCTTTCGCTGCCCGCGATGCTCGCCGAAAGCGTCGCGCGCAGGGGCGATGCGCCGATGCTCGATTTCATGGGGCGCCGGTTCAGCTATGCCGAGGTGGCGCGCGGCGTCGCCCGCGTCGCGCGCGGCCTGCAGCAGCGCGGGATCGGCAAGGGCAGCCGCGTCGGCCTGTTCCTGCCCAATGTCCCGCACTATGTCGCCGCCTATTACGGCGCGCTCGCGGCGGGCGCGACGGTGGTCAATTTCTCCCCGCTCTACACCGTCGCCGAACTGGAAGCGCAGGTCGAGGATTCGGCGACCGACACGCTGTTCACCGTCAGCGCCGCGGCGCTGCTGCCGACCGCGCTCGCGGTGCTCGACGGATCGAGCCTCAAGCGGCTGGTCGTCGGATCGGTGGCGGGCGGGCTGCCCGCCGCCAAGTCGGTGCTCTATCGGCTGTTCCGGCGGCGGGAGACCGCGCCGCTGCCCGACGACCCGCGCGTGATCCGCTTTTCCGCCCTCGTCGACAACGACGGGCGCGCCGACCCGGCGACGATCGACCCCGAACAGGATATCGCGCTGATCCAATATACCGGCGGCACCACCGGCACGCCCAAGGGCGCGATGCTGACGCACCAGAATCTGACCGCCAACGCGCGGCAGGTGAACAGCATCGACCCCGACCGCGACGCCGACGACCGCATCCTGGGCGTGCTGCCCTTCTTCCATGTCTTCGCCAACACCGCGGTGCTCAACCGCACCGTGCTCAACGGCGGGATGATCGCGATGCTGCCGCGCTTCGACGCCAAGCAGACGTTGCAGGCGATCACGCGGACGAAAGCGACCGCGCTGCCCGGCGTGCCGACGATGTACCAGGCGCTGCTCGACCACCCCGACCTGGCGAGGACCGATTTTTCATCGTTGCGCATCTGCATCTCCGGCGGCGCGCCGATGCCGGCCGAACTCCGGGACAAGTTCGTCGCCGCGACCGGCGCGTCGCTGGTCGAAGGCTATGGCCTCACCGAAAGCTCCGGCGTCGTCTCGACCAACCCCTATGAAGGCCCGGTCAAGGCCGGCACCATCGGCCAGCCGATCCCCGCGACGCACATTCGCCTGCTCGACAAGGAGGACCCGACGCGCGACGCCCCTGCGGACGAGCCGGGCGAACTCGCGGTCAAGGGGCCGCAGATCATGCGCGGCTACTGGAACCGGCCCGACGCCGACAAGGACAGCTTCACCTCCGACGGCTGGCTGCGCACCGGCGACGTCGCGACGATCGACGCCGACGGCTATATCCGCATCGTCGACCGGTTGAAGGACATGATCGCGGTCGGCGGCTTCAAGGTCTATCCCAGCGAGATCGAGCACAAGCTCTATCAGCATCCCGCGGTCAAGGAGGCGATCGTGCTCGGGGTGCCCGACGCCTATCGCGGCGAAGTGCCCAAGGCGTTCGTGACGCTGGAGGACGGATATGCGGCATCGGGCGACGCGCTCGCCGCCTGGCTCAATCCCCAGCTCGGCAAGCATGAGCGGGTAAGCGCGGTCGAGGTGCGCGAGAGCCTGCCCAAGACGATGATCGGCAAACTCGACAGGAAGGCGCTGCGCGCCGAGGCCATGGGGTGAAACGCGGCCGAGGTGCCGTGGCGCGGGGAGGATCAGCACCTGTTTTGCACCTCCGTCATGCTGGGCTTGTTTCGGCATGACGAACGATGAGGGACGGCGGCGTTCACGGACTGCGCGACGGGCGCCCTGCAATGTTATGTTGTAACCTCCTTCATGTTATGCCATATCCCCGCTGCACGCTTGACCAACGGAGAATCGGGTGACGGACGTCGCCAGCCATGCCCCCCTGCTGATGCGCCTCGGCGCCATCGTTCGGGCTGCGCGCGATTCGCGGCCGTTGACCTCGCTTTCGGGCGACCAGTTGGCGATGGGCCTGTCGGGGCTCTGCCTCGTCCACTGCCTGGCAAGCACCATCGTCTTCGCTTCGATCGCCTCGGTCAGCGGGGTACTCGAGAATCATCTGTTCCACGAAATCGGGCTGATCGTCGCGATCGGCTTCGCGCTGGTCACGCTCGTCGCCGGGGTGCTCAGCCACGGCTATATGATGCCGTTCGCGGTGGGCAGCTTCGGGCTCGGCATGATGGCGGGCGCGCTGTCGCGGCCGCACGACGGCAGCGAGATACTGGCGACGATGGCGGGCGTCGCGATCGTCGCGCTCGGCCACGACCTCAACCGCCGCGCGACCCACTGACGCCGCCCGCGGCTTGCGACCTCTCCCCTAAAGGCCTACATTGCAAAGGCGCGGCGGACCGAGGCCGCGCGCCGAGGACAAGCGATGGGCAAGCATGATCACGCGCATATCGAGGCGAGCGGCGTTCCGCTCGCGCAGGCGGCCCGCGACGCGCTCGAAAAGGCGGGCGAGGCGTGGACCGACATGCGCGCGCAGATCTTCGATGCGGTCGCCGAAATCGGCAAGCCCGCGAGCGCCTATGAAATCGCCGACATCGTCTCGCAGAAGCGTGGGCGCCGGGTGGCACCGAACAGCGTCTATCGCATCCTCGACCTGTTCGTCGCCAACAACCTCGTCCGCCGCGTCGAAAGCGCCAACGCCTTCGTCGCGAACAGCCATCCCGGCTGCCTGCACGACTGCATCTTCCTGATCTGCGACCAGTGCGGCGCCGCGGTGCACGTCGACAACGACCGGCTGTCGGACGAAGTCCGCGCCGCCGCGGAGGCGACGGGCTTCGCCGCCGAACGCCCGGTAATCGAGGTGCGCGGCAAGTGCGCCGAGTGCCAGTGACGGGACGCTGATCGGGCGCAGACCGCTTGCGCCGTCACCCCCGGATTGATCGGCGATTATCCCTTTTCGACAAGTAACCGCTCCCCGGCGAAAGCCGGGGTCCACGCGGAGTAGTGCTGTGCCATCTGGACCCCGGCTTTCGTCGGGGAACAACTCCTTACTTGCCTGCAGCAAATATATGCCGACTTGATCCGGGGTGACGGGGAATACCGCAAAGCCGATATACGCCCCCGCCCGGAGAGCTTCCCGACGCTCCGTGTCCCCGGCTTCGCGCGGACACGCATATTGCAATTCCCGCCGATCGCGCCTTAGGGAAACCCCGAATCCGAAACACGGACAAGAAGGCTGCACCGAATGAACACCGTCATCATCCGCGAGGACGACCTGATCGAGACGATCGCCGACGCGCTGCAATATATCAGTTATTTCCACCCGATGGACTATATTCGCGCGCTCGGCGCGGCTTATCAGCGCGAGGTGTCGCCCGCCGCGAAGGACGCGATGGCGCAGATTCTGTCGAACAGCCGGATGTGCGCCGAGGGGCATCGGCCGATCTGCCAGGACACCGGCATCGTCACCGTGTTCATCAAATGGGGCATGGACTGCCGTCTCGAGTCCCCACGCAGCCTGCAGCAGGTGGTCGATGAGGGGGTGCGCCGCGCCTATCTGCATCCCGACAACAAGCTGCGCGCCTCGATCCTCGCCGACCCGGCGTTCAGCCGCGTCAACACCAAGGACAACACGCCGTCGGTCCTGAACGTCGAGATGGTGCCGGGCGACAAGGTCCACATCGACGTCGCGGCGAAGGGCGGCGGCAGCGAGAACAAGTCGAAGTTCAAGATGCTGAACCCCAGCGACTCGATCGTCGACTGGGTGCTCGACATGGTGCCGCAGATGGGCGCCGGCTGGTGCCCGCCCGGCATGCTGGGCATCGGGATCGGCGGCACCGCCGAAAAGGCGATGCTGCTCGCCAAACAGTCGCTGATGGACCCGATCGACATGACCGAACTGCTCGCGCGCGGGCCGTCGTCGCCGATCGAGGAGCTGCGCGTCGAGCTGTATGAAAAGGTCAATGCGCTGGGCATCGGCGCACAGGGGCTCGGCGGCCTCGCGACCGTGCTCGATGTCAAGATCAGGGACTGGCCGACCCACGCCGCGTCGAAGCCGATCGCGATGATCCCCAATTGCGCCGCGACGCGCCACGCGCATGTGACGCTCGACGGCAGCGGCCCGGCCTTCCTCGAACCGCCGGTGCTCGCCGATTATCCGCAGATCGACTGGGCGCCCGACAGCGCGGCGAAGCGCGTCGACCTCGACACGCTGACGCCCGAAGTCGTCGCAAGCTGGAAGCAGGGCGACCGCATCCTGCTCAATGGCAAGATGCTCACAGGCCGCGATGCCGCGCACAAGCGCATCGCCGACATGCTGGCGAAAGGCGAGGAGCTGCCCGTCGAGTTCAAGGGCCGCGTCATCTATTATGTCGGCCCGGTCGATCCGGTCGGCGAAGAGATCGTCGGCCCCGCCGGCCCGACGACCGCGACGCGCATGGACAAGTTCATGGACATGATGCTCGAACAGGGCCTGCTCGCCTGCGTCGGCAAGGCCGAGCGCGGTCCCGCCGCGACAAATGCGATCGCGAAGCACAAGAGCGCCTATCTGATGGCGGTCGGCGGCGCCGCCTATCTCGTTTCGCGCGCGATCAAGGGCAGCAAGGTCGTCGGCTTCGGCGACCTCGGCATGGAGGCGATCTACGAATTCGAGGTGAAGGACTTCCCCGTCACCGTCGCGGTCGACAGCGAGGGTCAGAACGTCCACGTCAACGCGCCGCTGGTGTGGCAGAAGCGGATCAAGGACGAGCGATTGCTGGAAAAGGCCTAGGGCAGCAGCCCCTCCAGCGCCCGTAGCGGCGCTCAGCCTTGCCAGTCGAGCCATTCGCCCGGTTTCAGGATCGCCACGCGCGGTCCGCCGGGCTTGCTGGCGCCGCGCAGCGAGTCGAGAAGGTCGGGCATCTCGGCATAGCCTTCGGCGCCGGCGATGCCGTAATGGATCGGAACGATCCGCTCCGCGCCCAGAATGGTGGCCGCGGCGATCGCCTGTTTCGGCGTCAGGACCGCAGGCTCTTCGGTCGTCGGCTGCCGAAAGGAAAAGGCCGCGCCGTTCACCGGCAGGAACGCGGCGTCGAACCGGCCGAACTGCCGTCCCACGCGCCACCAGCCGCCGTGCATCATCGTGTCGCCGCCGTGGAATATCCGGCGGCCGCCGCCCGAAACGACCCACGACACCTGCAGATCGCCATAGCCGTCGGAGGCCGGAACCGGCGTCGCGGTGAAATCGCCCAGTAACTGCGGTTCCCACAGGGGACAGGGCCGCTGGCGCACACGGTCGGGCAGGCCGCCGAAAGGCGGCGTGCCGGCGGCATAGGCCAGCGTGCCGCCATGAGCGAGGGCGGCGGCGATGGCGGCCGGGTCGGCATGGTCCGAATGGCGATGGGTGACAAGAACGACGCTGTCGCCGACCGCATCGTCGACGCCGATCAGTTCGTCGGGCAGCGTGGAACCCCAGACCGCGGGGTCGATCAGCGGATCGACGAACAGCGTCGCCTTCGGAAGCTGGAGGCGGATACCCGCCCACGCCAGACGCCGGATTCGCAGCGTCGGCACCGTCTCGGCGTACGCAGCCTTGCCGCTCACCAGCGCGACTGCCGCCGCCGCGATGCCGCCGCCGAGCACTTGCCTGCGGCTCGTGCCGTCGCCGCGGGAAAGAAGCCGCGTCACAGGAGGTTGAACCCGATCAGGCGGACGCCCGTTTCGGTTCGGGGTCGATGCCGACTGTCGGGATCGAAATGAAGATAGGTGCCGACGCCGAACCGCTCGTCGCCTTCGATGACTTCGCCGTCGAGGACGAAGACATCCTCGCCGCCTTCCCCATGACGGTCGACGCGCGGCCATTCGCTACCCGGGGCCATTTCGACGATCCAGACGCGCACGCCGGGACGCGACGGCAGGTCGCGGCGGGTGCAGCCCGGACCGATGGCGATGGCTTCGCAACTTTCGAAGGACACGGGCGTGAGCCCCGTCGGCTGGAACATGGCATTTCTCCTGCAATCGCGAAGCTGCTATGGCAGGGGCGATCGACGAGCCAGATCGCCGATCGCCATGCTCCCTTGCGTGAAAATCACATATCCTTCCTTCCGTGCCGGACCCGATCCTTGCTCAACATCCCCTCTTCCGAAGCGCTCATCGCCGCGATCGAGGCCGCCCGAACGGGGTCGATGGCCGCCGCCGCCGAACGGCTCGGGCTGACCCACGGTGCCGTCAGCCGCCGGATCCAGTCGCTCGAACAATGGCTCGGCGCGCCGGTTTTCGAGCGAGGGGGCCGGGGTGTCGTACCCACTGCGCAGGGAACGATATTCCTGCGCCGCGCCGAACGGTCGCTGGCCGCGATCGAGGCGCTGCGATCCGAACTGATCAGCCGCCGCGATCGGGGCGCGCTGCGCATCTCCGCGCTGCCGTCGATGGTGCGGCTGTGGCTGATGCCGCGCCTGCGGCATCTGGAGGCCGTCGTGCCCGGACGGCATGTCGAGTTGCTTCCCGAATATCGCCTGGCGCAGGTCGAGGCCCGCGACATGGATATCGCCGTGCGGTACGGGCTGGGGTCCTGGCCCGGCGTCGATGTCCATCCGCTCTTTCCCGACCTTGTGGTTCCGGCCGCCGCGCCCGATCTGGCGGCCGAACTGGCGGGCATCGCTGCCCGCGACATGATGCAGCAACCGCTGCTGATCGACGGCGACAGCGCCGACTGGCGGAGATGGGGCCGACTGGTCGGCGCGCCGCAGGCCGCCTTGGGGTCCAGGCGGCAGTTTCTGGACCATGACGTGGCGGTCGAGGCGGCGCGCCAGGGGTTCGGCGTCATCCTGCTGCGGGTCCCGATGGCGGCGGACGCCCTCCATGACGGGAGCCTGCGCGCCCTGCCGGTCCCGATGATGCAGAGCGCGCGCGGGCATTATCTGGCGGTCCGCGCCGGGGAGAGCCGCCCCGACATCCTGACGCTGGTCGATGCGATCGGGGCGCTGGGCGCGGAGGCGCTATCGCGGTTCGAGACGCTGCTTCCCGACGTCGTCGCCAACAGGATCGCCGAAAGCGAATGACGCGGCCGAAGCGCGGGAGCGCGCGGCCTTGCCATGCAAGCCGATTTGCCCAACACTCCGCCCTGCAACGAAAAGCAGGGGACGTATCATGGATTTTCACGCCACCGAAGGATGGAATCGTCGCGAGCTGATTCGCGGCACCGCGATGCTCGGCGCGGGGGCGATGCTGATGCGGCCGCTGCCGACGCTCGCCGCCGACGGCCCGATGGCGGCGATCCGCAAGGCGGCCGAGGCGGGCAAGGAAGCGTCGGTCCAGCGGCTGCGCGAGTGGATCGCCCTGCCCTCGATCGCCGCTGAGAACCGCAACATGCCGGAAGGCGCGGCCTATATGGCCGAGTTGGCGAAGGACGCGGGCTTCACCAATGTCGAGATCGTCCCGACCGACGGCCAGCCCGGCGTGTTCGGCACCATCGACGTCGGCGCGCCGCGTACGCTCGGCATCTATTTCATGTACGACGTCAAGCAGTTCGACCCCGCCGAATGGACCTCGCCGCCGCTTGAGGGCAAGCTCGTCGACAAGCCGGGTTTCGGCCTGTCGATGGTCGGGCGCGGCGCCACGAACCAGAAGGGGCCGGAGGCGACCTTCCTCGCCGCGCTCCACGCGATCCGCGCCGCCAGGGCGAAGCTGCCGGTGAATATCGTCCTCGTCTGCGAGGGCGAGGAGGAGATCGGCTCGCCGCATTTCCGCCAGATCGCGACCCGGCCCAACATCCTCGCCGCGCTGCGCAAATGCGACGGCATCTTCATCCCGGCGAGCTGGCAGGACCGGAACGGCAATGTCGCTGTCAATCTGGGATCGAAGGGGGTGATCGAACTCGAACTGGTCGCGAGCGGCGAGACATGGGGGCGCGGGCCGAAGGGCGACGTCCATTCGAGCCTGAAGGCGATGGTCGATTCGCCGGCATGGCGGCTGGTCGCGGCGCTCAACACCCTCGTCACGCCCGACGGCAACACCCCGGCGATCGAAGGGTGGTTCGAGAATGTCCGCCCGCTCACCGACCGCGAGAAATCGCTGATCCGCGAAGCGGCGAAGCATCTCGACGAAGCGCAGCAGAAGCAGATGCTCAGCGTGCAGCACTGGATCGACGACCTGCCCTATGAGGATGCGCTGATCCGCCTTGCGCAGGAGCCGACGGTCAATATCGAGGGGCTGGTCGCGGGGTATACCGGGCCGGGCGGCAAGACGATCCTGCCGGGACGCGCGGTCGCCAAGCTGGACCTGCGCCTCGTCCCCGACCAGACGCGCGCCGAGGCCGAGAAGAAGCTGCGCGCGCACCTCGACAAGCATGGCTTCGGCGATGTCGAGATGAACGTTTCGGGCGGCTATGACCCGACCGAGACCGACGAGAACAGCCGGCTGATCCGCGCCGAACTCGCGACCTACAAGCGACTGGGAGTACAGGCGAACATCAATGCGCGGCTGGCGGGAAGCTGGCCGGGCGCAACCTTCACTGCGCCGCCGGTCTCGATCCCCGCCGGGCATTTCGGCATCGGCCACGGATCGGGTGCGCATGCGCCGGACGAATATTATCTGATCGATTCGACCAACCCCAAGGTCGCCGGGATCGTCGATGCCGCGATCGGCTATGCCGAGTTCCTCTACACGCTCGCCGCGATCAGATAGGCCCGCCGCCATGTCCGACCTCAACGGTGTCGCGCACGTCATCCTGACCGCGGGCGACTTCGCGCGCTCGACGGCGTTCTGGCGCGACCTGATCCGCTATCTGGAACTCAAGCTGGTGCTCGACAGCGACGCGATGCTCTATGGCGTCGGCGGGCGCACCGCGATCGGGATCCGCGCCGGCAGCGCCGAACATGCCGGCCGGCGCTTCGACCAGGGCGCGCCCGGGCTGCACCATGCCTGCTTCCGGATGCGCGACCGCGATGCGATCGACCGCCTCCACGGCTTCCTGAAGGATCGCGGCGACATCGTCATCGTCCACGAACCGCGGGATGAGCCCTGGGCCCCGGGCTATTATTCGATCCTGTTCGAGGACCCCGACGGCATCCGCATCGAGTTCAACCATGTCCCCGGCGCCGGCCTGCTCGAAGACGGAAGCCGGATCGGCGGGACTTCGGTGTTCGACTGACCCCTCGCCTCAAAAACCATAGACGAGGGTGAAGCGGGTCAGCGTGTCGACTTCGCGAACGCCGGCCGGCGGGTGGGTGTCGATATCCGCCGAATAGGCGATGCGCGCCGACAGCGCGCCGGTCAGCTTGGCGTTGAGCGCGGTGAGCGAGCTGGTCGTCACCGTATTGCTGCCGACGACCGTCGAAGCGGTCTGCGTCAGGCGCAGCGTCGGCGACATCTGCCAGCCGAAATCGAGCCCCGCGAGCCCCGTGAGTTCGCTGTCGCGAAGGCCGCTGACGAAATCGACCTCGCGCCACGCCGGGCCGCCCTTCACGCTCAGCGACAGCGTCTTGCGGTCGACCAGCTTGTAACCGAGCCCGGCCGACAGGTTCCAGCGCGTGTCATAGCCGAGGATGCGATCCTGTTCCCAGCGGCCGAGCCCGTAGGCGAAGGCCCGGTTGCTGACGCGGTACTGCGGCTCCACCTCGACGAGGAAGCGTTCGACCGAGGTTCGGCCGTTGGTGCGCTGATAATCGGCCTGGGCGCGGAATTTGTGGTTCCAGTCGATCCCCTTGCGCGCCAGCGCCACCCCGGCGCTGAGCCCCTTCGAGCGCGTGTTGCCGGTGGCGATGGTGGCGCCGATCTGTCCCTCGCCCTTCCAGTTTTCCCAGAATTTCGCGGCCGCGAGCTTGGCGCGCGCCGCATCGGCCGCCGCTTTCTTTTCCGCGGCGCGGCGGGCGCGATAGTCGGTCAGCAGCGCGTCGATCTCGCCCTCCTTCTGGGGGCTGGTCGCCTTGGCGAGCTTGCCGACCGCCTCGACGTCGCCATCCTTCTTGCTCGCCATCGCGGCGGCCAGCATCTCTCGCACCGGGTCGGGGTCGGCCTGCAATCCCCCGCTCCGCCGCGCCTCATAGGCCGCGAGGATCGCGTCGATGTCGCCGATCGAACGCGGGTTGGTCGCCTTGGCTAGCGACACCACCGTCTCCACCTCGCTTTTCTTGCCGCCTTCCAGCGCCGCCTCGATCATCGCGCGGATCGGATCGGGCAGCGGCTTGGGTATGATTTCGGGAACCAGGGCCGGCAAGCCGGCAGGGATGAACAAGGGCGACGCCGCCGATCCGGACGTCTGGGCGCAGACAGGCGCGGCGCCCGATGCGATCAGCACCGTAAAGGCCGACAAGCGCGCAATTTTCATCATTGAACAGAACCTTCGTCACGGGGAGGTGAGAATTTTCGGCCGGATCGAGGGGCTTCGTCCCGATCCAAGGCGGTCATAAACGCAAAGCCGCTGGCATTTCCACCCCGCCTGCCCCATCTGCATTCCCATGCTGATCGCGATCATCGCCATTTTCTGCGCCGGCGTCGGCAATTTCGCCATGCATCGCGCCTTCATGGAAAGCGACGATCCGCTGGTGCGGCAGATGGTGCGGCCGCTCGCCGAGAAGGTGGGGCCGCACGTCACCTATGTCTTCGAATTCCTGCTGCTCGTCGGCGCGCTGGCGATCACGACGCGCAACTGGTTCACCGGGCTGCTGCTCTATGGCCTCTATACCATCTTCAACGCGATGGCCTTCAGCTGGGTAATGCACCGGCCGGGGGAATGATGCCACACGCGCAAAAGGCGAAGGCGACCGGTTGAAACGCGGCGCATGGCTCTCCCTGCCTCGTCGCCCCGGGCTTGATCCGGGGTCCCGCTCGAGCATCGTGCGTTAAAAATCCGAATCGTTTGCCCTGAGCTTGTCGAAGGGTTGTCCTTTCTTTTTACGCCGGAAAAAAAGGACGGTGCTTCGACAGGCTCAGCACGAACGGCAGAAAGGATGATGCAGATTGAAGGCGCGATGCCCTATCGCCTGTCCCGTTCAGGTTGAAGCGGCACATAAGCTCATCCCCTTCGTATCATTGTGTGAGACGCTCATCTTTTCGCGTCTCCGCGCGGGCGTCGCGTCACGCCACGCCGTGATACCACCAGACGCCGTCGCGATCCTCCTTGCGCACCCGGCCCTCGACCTCGAGCCGCTTGAGATGCGCGAGCGCCTCGCCGGTCGCGAGGCCCAGATTATGCTCGCCGATCGGCCGGCTGAACAGCAGCGGGAAGGTCTCGACCGCGCGCATCGGCCGTTCGGACACCGCTTCCGCGACCTTGTAGAGCCGCATGCGATGTTCGTCGCGCAGCGCCGTCAGGCGGACGTGCAGGCCCTTGAACGGCTCGCCGTGCGCCGGGCACGTGATCACGTCGGGCGGCACCACGCGCAGCAGCTTGTCGATCGACGCGAGCCATTCGCCGAGCGGATCGGCGTCGGGCTCAGTGATGTTGACCGACACGTTCGAGCTGATCCGCGGCAGCACCTGGTCGCCCGACACCAATATGCCCTCGCGCTCGTTCCACAGGCAGGCATGTTCGGGGCTGTGGCCCGATCCGGTCACGACGCGCCACTGGTGCGCGCCCATGGCGATGCGGTCGCCGTCCTCGATCCGCATATAGCCGCGCGGCAGCGGAAAGATCATGCGCTGGAACATGTTCCAGCCGCGCGTGCGCTGCGCCTCGATCGCCGCGTCGTCCCAGCCCGCGGCGCGCGACTGGACGAGAAGTTCTTCGGGCGCGGTATCGCTCGAATCGGCGACGATCGCGCGCGCGGTCAGCATCTCGCCGCGCGTCATCCACAGCTTCACCCCGCGCTTCTTCGCGATCCAGCCCGCGAGCCCGATATGGTCGGGATGGAGGTGGGTGCCGAAGACGCGCGTGATGCGCACGTCCGCGAGCGCGCCGGCATAGAGCGCCTTCCACGCGTCCGAGCACATCGTCAGGCAGATGCCGGTATCGACCACCGCGACGCCCTCACCATCCTCGTCAGCGTCGTCGAGCAGCCAGCTGTTGATGTGGCCGAGCGACCCCGGCATCGGGATGCGCGCCCAGCTGATGCCGTTCGCGATGCGGATCGTCTCGCCCGCGGCCGGCGCGGCGTCGCCCCACGGATAGGCGAGCCCCGCATGGCTGGTGACGGTGAAATTATCGTCCTGGGTCAGCGACGCATCGGGCGAGCCGCTGGTCGCCGGAATATCGTCTTCCTCGCCGTTCGCCATGTTGTTATTCCCCGTCATTGCGACCCCGGACCTGATCCGGGGGAAGCAATCCAGAGCGGTTTGCGCAGCTCCGGATTGCCGCGTCCCCCTCGGCTCCCCGCAATGACGAGGATGGAAACTTCATCGCCGACGTCAGGCTTCGCCGCCGGCTTCGTCGATTTCCTCTGCGGCGCGCGCTTCGGCGGCGGCAGTGCGTTCGGCGCGCAGTTCCTCGAGCAGCGCCTCGCGGTCGCCTTCGAGACGGTTGTCCTCGGGCGCCTTGATCCCCGCCTTCTTCGCCGCCTTCGCGACGAGCGCGTCGAGTTCGCGCTGCGAGCAGAGGCCGAGCGTCACCGGGTCCTTGGGAACGATGTTGGCGCTGTTCCAGTGGCTGCGCTCGCGGATCGCGTTGATCGTGTTGCGCGTCGTGCCGATCAGCTTGCCGATCGCGCCGTCCGACACCTCGGGGTGGTTCTTGAGAATCCAGGCAATGCCGTCGGGCTTGTCCTGGCGCTTGCTGACCGGGGTGTAGCGCGGGCCGCGCGTGCGGCGGATCGTGTCCTGCGACTGCACCGTCATCTTCAACCGGTAGCCAGGGTCATTCTGGCCCTTCTCGATCTCTTCCATCGACAGTTCGTTGGCGCGGACGGGGTCGCGGCCGGTATATTTGGTCGCCGCGGTCTCGTCGGCGATCGCCTGCACTTCCAGCACGTGGATGCCGCAATATTCGGCGATCTGGGCAAAGGTCAGGCCGGTGTTGTCGACCAGCCAGGCGGCGGTCGCGTGCGGCATCAGCGGGGTCGGATCGGCATGGGCCATGGCGCTTCTTCTCCAAGCGGAAATAATAAGGGCCGCCCCTCGCGGGGCGGCCGGACATTGGCGGTCGCTCTATACCGGATTGGGCATGGCGGCAAGGCCCCGCAAGCGAAGGGGCGCGGTTTTCCACCGCGCCCCCTGCCGTTTCACTCCCCCCGGAGTGCCGAAAAACTCAGCGCGACGCCATCCGCACCGGGCTGGCCTTCGCCGCCCACTGGATGCTTTCGCTGCCGCCCATCTGGCGGATGAAGCATTGCTGCCCCTGCGCCTTCAACTGGCGGCAGAGCTCGGTCGCGTCGCCGCGGCTCGCAAGGCCGTTGACCGTCAGGCGATGGAAGGTGCGTCCCTTGACCACCGCGCTGTGGCTCGATGCGGGGAACTGGCCCAGCATCGCGTTGCGGCGTTTGAGCACGCCCCATTTTTCCTGCGCGATCGCCAGGCTGTCATAGGCGCCGAGTTGCACCGCCCATCCCGACGGCTTCTTCGAGTCGAAGCCCATCGCGCGCGGAACGATCCGGGTCGCGATGTCGAGCGCCTCGCGCTGCATCGGACGCAGCCGTTCGCCGTCGGTGCGCGGCGCGTGGCGATAGGGCGCCGCATCGGCGAGGATCACCGGCGCTTCGGCCTTCGGCGGCGCCGGCAGGTCGCTGACCGGCACGACGCCGTGGGCATCGCGCGCGGGCATCGGCAGTTCGACGGCGCGGATCGCTTCGCCGGCGTCGGCAACGACGGGCGGCGGCGGCGCAAAGCGCTCGACCGGCGCCGGGTCGGCGGCGGCCATCGGCGCCGGCACATCGGCAGCGGCCATCCGGGTGTCGGTGCTGGCCTGCAGCGCGAGGCGGGCCGGCATACCGCCGTCGGCGCGCATGCTGGTGCCGATCAGGGTCGCGATGCGGACCCCGGGGTTCGGCTGTTCGGCCAGTTTCGTCCATTCGGCCATGCGGCCCTCGACCTTGTCGAGCGACAGGTCCTGCGCGGCGAGGATGCGCGCCTGCGCCCAGCGTCCCGAAAGCGCGAGGGCGAGCGCGAGATTCTGGCGCGTGCGCGCATCGGCGCCGGGCGCCCGTGCGGCTTCGCCGAGCGTATAGAGCGACGCCTCGCTGTTGCCGACGAGTGCGAGCGCCAGCCCCGCGTCGGATGCCGGCACCGTGTCGTCGTGCGCGCGCAGCAATTCCACTGCCTCCGCATTCTTGCCCTGCGCGATATAGGCGAGCGTCAGGGCGATCACCGTGTTGCTGTCGGTCGCGCCCAGTTCCATCGCCTCGGTCAGCGCGGTGCTCGCCGAAACGAAGCGCCCGTCGTTCAGATAGGCCTGGCCGAGCAACGTGCGATAACCGGCGTCGCGCGGGCTTCCCGCGACCGCCGCCTCGGCGAGCGCAACGGCCTTGGCGGCCTTGCCCTTTTCGAGCGCGCTGCGCGCCTTGTCGGCCTGTTTCGCGGCGGCGTCGGCGTCGGCGGTGCGCGCCGGTTCGGTCGCCGCCGAGCCCGCGCTCGCGCAGCCCGCCGTGCCCGCCCCCAGGACGAATCCCGAAATCGCGAGCTTGATCAGCATCTTGCGGTTCATCTTTACAGTCCCCCCAAAACTCGGGTCTTAGCGCTGCCGCGCCCGGCGCGCCGGACGCGCCGCCGGCAGGCGGCTCGCCATTGCGTCGATCTCGGGCAGCGACGAGAGATAATCGTCGAGCAAATCGGTCAAAATGCCCTGCGCCGAGCGGTTCGTCACCGCGCTCGCAAGGCGCAGGCGCAGATGGCGTTCGGCATTGAGGCGCAGCGTGAAGGCCGCCTTGTCGCGGGCACGCGGCGCGCGCGCCGGACCTTCGGGCGCCTTCGCTTCGGGGCGCCGTTCGACCTTGCGGGCCACGGCGGCCACGCGGTCGAGCAGCGATTCCTGCTGGCGCACGACCTCTGGAATCGCGGGCGGATTCGCGGGTGCCTCGGCTTCGGGTGCCGGGAGCGGCGCGTCGGGAACCGCGCTGTCCTCGACCGCCTGTTCGGCCTCGCTGTTGTGCTGCAGCACCGATCCGGCGAGCAGCGGCTTCAGGTCGACCATATGCGCCGGTTCGGACGACTGCTGCGGATCGACGTCATAGCCCATGTCGTTCCAGCCGAGATCGTCATAGCCCGGCTGGACGAGCGGCGCTGGGCCGCTGCCGAGCGGCTGGCGGCGCATCGCGGGGCGCGCCGCGCCCTTGCGGGCGAGCAGGCCGGCGCTCAGCGAGGCAAGTGGTTTGGGTTCGCCCATGAGTTCCGCTCCCCCGCTCACTGGCCCGCGATGCGGCGGCCGAAGCCCCCGCCCAGCGGACGCACCGCGCCGTAACCTGCCTGCGCGGGCATCGGCGCCGAAAAGACGGTGCGGCGGAAATTCTTCTCCAGCCGGTCGTTGATATAGGTCCACAGCTGGCGGACCTCCTCGGCCGAGCGGCCGTTCGGATCGACCTCCATCACCGTGCGGCCGTCGATCATCGAGGCGGCATAGTCGGTGCGGTGGTGCAGCGTCACCGGCGCGACGGTGCCGTGCTGCGACAGCGCGACCGCGGCCTCGCTGGTGATCTTCGCCTTGGGCGTCGCGGCGTTGACGACGAACACCAGCGGCTTGCCCGCGCGCTCGCACAGGTCGACGGTGGCGCCGACGGCGCGCAGGTCGTGCGGGCTGGGACGCGTCGGGACGACGATCAGCTCGGCGACCGAAATCACGCTCTGGATCGCCATGGTGATCGCCGGCGGCGTGTCGATGACCGCGAGCTTGAAGCCCTGCTGGCGCAGGATCTCCAGATCGGAGGCGAGCCGCGCGACCGTGGTCTGGGCGAAGGCCGGAAGGTCGGTTTCGCGCTCGTTCCACCAGTCGGCGAGCGAGCCCTGCGGATCGATGTCGATGAGAACGACGGGACCGGCGCCGGCAAGCTGCGCCTGCACCGCGAGATGCCCGGACAGGGTGGTCTTGCCCGATCCGCCTTTTTGTGAAGCCAATGCCAGAACGCGCACGACTGTCCCCCTGGATATCCTCGAATTGGCGACGGGATGCCACGCGGGAGCCTAAAATTGGGTTAACGATGCCGAAAAGATGGTGAACGATCGGTTCGCGCTCATGGTCAACAAGAGCTTAAGAGACGCTTGTGCCATTTCGGATCAAAAGCCGCGACCCCGCGTTTTTCGCTAACGGGGTGTTAGCCATTTGGGATTAGGACGGCGGGCGGAACTGCTCGCTCGTCAAGTGACGCCGTTCATTGGAGATTGCCGATGCGTTCATACCGCACCCTCTTGCTGGCCGCGCCGCTGATCCCGGCCGTGCTGCTCGCCGCGCCCGCGCTGGCCGCGACCAAGGCCGCGCCGCCGGCAGCGGCGGCAGCGCCCGACGTCAAGGCCGGCGTCGATGCCTGGGAAGCGGGCGACTATGCGAAGGCGGTGGCCGTGTGGCGCCCGCTCGCGATCACCGGCGATCCGGACGCGCAATTCAACCTCGGCCAGGCCTACAAGCTCGGCCGCGGCGTGCCCGCCGACCTCGGCCAGGCCGAAGGCTGGTATCGTCGTGCCGCGAAACAGGGGCATTTGCAGGCCGAAGACAATCTGGGCCTCGTGCTCTTCACCGCTAATCGCCGCGACGAGGCGATGCCCTTCATCACCCGGTCGGCCGAGCGCGGCGAACCCCGCGCGCAATATGTCCTGGGCACCGCGATGTTCAACGGCGACCTCGCGGCGAAGGACTGGCCGCGCGCCTATGCGCTGACCAAGCGCGCGAGCGATGCCGGACTGGGCATCGCCTCGGCTCGCCTCGCGCAGCTCGACCGGCTGATTCCGCTCGACCAGCGGCAGCGGGGCCTCGCGCTGCTGCCCGAAATGGAGAAGAACGAGCAGCGCGCACGGCTCGCCGCGGTGAACGCCGCCGCGCCCGAAGCGCCGAAATCCGCGCCGTCGCCGGTGCAGACCGCGAGCCTGCCCGCCTCGGTCCCCGGCACGCTCTACACGCCGCCGCCCGTTCTTGCGCCGGCACCGGCGCCCGCCCCAACCCCCAAGCCTGCGGCGCCGCTGTCGCCGGCCGCGCAGCACGCCGCCGCCGCGGCGGCCGAGGCTGCGGCCAACGCCGATGTGGCAACCGCGGCCGCGAAGGAAGCTCCAGCCGACACCGTCCAGACGGCGCCCGGCGCGATCCGCGTCGTCGCGCCGCCGCCGTCGCAGCCCGCGGCACCGGGCACCAGCTATGCCGCGCCGCCCGAAAAGGGGCCGCTGCCGCCCGCCGAAACGTCCGCGCCTCCGCCGACTCCTGCGCCCGCGCCCGCGCCTGCTCCCGTGCAGCAGAAGGTGGTCGTCGCCACGCCGAAAGCGGCACAACCCGCCCCCGCTCCCGCCGCCGGAAAGAGCCCGTGGCGCGTGCAACTCGGTGCCTTCGGCGTCGAGGCGAATGCGCGGAACCTGTGGCGGTCGGTCGAGAAAGCCTATCCCGCGGCGGCCGCGCGCCAGCCCTATCTGGTCAAGAGCGGCAAGCTCACCCGCCTTCAGGTCGGCGATTTCGCGAGCAAGGCCGACGCCGAATCCTTCTGCTCGGCGGTGAAGAAGGACGGCCGCCCCTGTCTGGTGGTCGATCGTTAGAGGGCGCCACCCTGGTCACCTGAATCCGAAGTTCGCTTCCTTGATTTCGTCATCCCGGGCTGGACCCGGGATCCCGCTTTTCCTCGGTCCGCTTGCGAAAGGAAGCGGGGCCCCGGGTCCCGCCCGGGATGACGATGATGACAAGGACCTTGATTCCACCATATTAGCCTTTGCGGAACAACGCCTCCGCGCTCGCCTTGAAGCTGCCCGCGGCGGCGGCGTGCTTTCTGGTGCGTTCGATTTCGGCTTCGAGTACAGCGATGCGGTCGGCGAGTTCGTCGACCGACAGCGGGTCGAGCGGCTGGCGAATCAGCGCGGCGAGCAGGTCGTCGCGGCGGCGGGGAAGATCGTCGTCGTCCATGGCGTTTCCTTTCGCGCCGGTCGCGGCCGATGGCGCGCGACTGTTGACCCGTGCCGTCCCTCTGTCAATAAGGCGGGCCACAAGGATGACGCCTCGCCCTTTCCGCCGTCGCCCCGGACACGATCCGCATCCGCCTGCCCGAACCACGGGCGCTGGCGGACCGGGACCGGCGGCGCGGAGAGCGGGTGGAGCTAGTGGGGGATTTCAGAGCGTGACCAGCTTGCCAGCGAGCATGACCGCCATCGCGATCCGCGAACCGGGCGGACCCGAAGTTCTGGTGCCGGAGACGCGGCCGCTGCCGCAGCCGGGACCCGACGAAGTGCTGATCCGCGTCGCCGCGGCGGGAGTGAACCGCCCCGACGTGCTGCAGCGCATGGGCTTTTATCCGCCGCCGCCGGGCGCCTCCGACCTGCCGGGGCTGGAGGTCGCGGGGACGGTCGCCGCGATCGGACCGGGCGGCGACCCGGAGTTGCTGGGACAGGCGGTATGCGCGCTCGTCGCGGGCGGCGGCTATGCCGAATATTGCATCGCGCCGGCAGGAAGCTGCCTGCCGGTGCCCGCGGGCTTTTCGATGGAAGAGGCGGCGGCGCTGCCCGAAACCGTCTTCACCGTCTGGCACAATCTGTTCGAACGGGGCTGGGTCAAGGACGGCGAGACGGTGCTCGTCCATGGCGGCACCAGCGGCATCGGCACCACCGCGATCGGGCTGTGCAAGCTGTTCGACATCCGCATCGCAGTGACGTGCGGCAGCGCCGAAAAATGCGCCGCGGCGCGCGCGCTCGGCGCCGACCTCGCGATCGACTATTCGACCGAGGGTTATGTCGAGGCGGTCAAGGCGTTCACCGACGGCAAGGGCGTCGACGTCGTGCTCGACATGGTCGGGGGCGACTATGTGCCGCGCAACCTCGCCTGCCTCGCCGACGACGGGCGCCACGTCAGCATCGCCTTCCAGCGCGGCGCGACGGCACAGGTCGACATATCGAGCCTGATGCGGCGGCGGCAGACGATGACCGGGTCGACGCTGCGCGCGCGCAGCGCCTCGTTCAAGGCGGCGCTGGCCGACGAGATTCACCGGACGCTGTGGCCGCAGCTTGCCGAGGGCGGCTGGAAGCCGGCGATGGACCGGCGCTTCCCGCTGGCCGAAGCCGCCGCCGCGCACGCCCGCATGCAGGCGGGGGAGCATGTCGGAAAGATCGTGCTGACGGTTTAGGATTTCCGGAACTATTCTCGTGTCCCCGCGCAGGCGGGAACCCAGGGCGTCCTGACGCCGACGCCCGCCTGTACCGCTCTGGACTCCCGCCTTCGCGGGAGCACAGGGCACGTCGTTCAAAGCCGGGATTTCGGCGTTCGCCGCCGTCCTTTCCCAAAGCTTCGTTAACCATGAAGCAAGGCTGTGGCTCTAATTTGACCGTGGCTTCCGCTTTTCCCTTGCGGTGAAGCGGCGGCATCGCCACCTTGTGGTCCCAGGGGTCCGCCTCTCCCCGGCGGGTCTCGCAAGGAGAACGACCCATGCCGTCCTTTTCGGAATCGCTCGAAAAGACCCTGCACAACGCGTTGAAGGCCGCGTCGGAGCGGCACCATGAATATGCAACGCTGGAGCATCTGCTCTATGCGCTGATCGACGACGAGCACGCCGCCGAGGTGATGCGCGCCTGCGGCGTCGCATTGGGCGACTTGCAATCGGCGGTGGTCCACTATCTCGACACCGAGCTCGACAGCCTGAAGGTCGAGGGACACAGCGACCCCAGCCCCACCAGCGGCTTCCAGCGCGTCGTCCAGCGCGCGATCCTGCACGTCCAGTCGTCGGGCAAGGACGAGGTGACGGGCGCCAACGTCCTCGTCGCGCTGTTTTCGGAGCGCGAATCCTATGCCGTCTATTTCCTCCAGCAGCAGGACCTGACGCGGCTCGACGCCGTTTCCTATCTCAGCCACGGCGTCGGCAAGGGCGGCAAGCCCGCCGCGCAGGCCGAGCCCGAGGAGAAGGAAGAAGCGAAGGACAAGGGCGAGGCGAAGAACAAGAAGGAAACCGCGCTCGACCAGTTCACCGTCAACCTGAACGAAAAGGCGAAGGGCGGCAAGGTCGACCCGCTGATCGGCCGCGGGGCCGAGGTCGACCGCACGATCCAGATCCTGTGCCGCCGCAGCAAGAACAACCCGCTCTATGTCGGCGATCCCGGCGTCGGCAAGACCGCGATCGCCGAAGGGCTCGCGCGCAAGATCGTCGAGGGCGACGTGCCCGACGTGCTCAAGGAAGCGGTGATCTATTCGCTCGACATGGGCGCGCTGCTCGCCGGCACGCGCTATCGCGGCGACTTCGAGGAGCGGCTGAAGCAGGTCGTCTCCGAACTCGAGGGCCTGCCGCACGCGATCCTGTTCATCGACGAGATTCACACGGTGATCGGCGCCGGCGCGACGAGCGGCGGCGCGATGGACGCATCGAACCTGCTCAAGCCCGCGCTGTCGGGCGGCGTCATCCGCTGCATCGGCTCGACGACCTACAAGGAGTTCCGCAACCACTTCGAGAAGGACCGCGCACTGCTGCGCCGGTTCCAGAAGATCGACGTGATCGAGCCGAGCCTCGAGGATACCAAGAAGATCCTCGCCGGGCTGCGCGAGGCGTTCGAGAGCCACCACAATGTCAAATATACCGCCGACGCGATCAACGCGGCGGTCGAACTGTCGGCGCGCTACATCAACGACCGCAAGCTGCCCGACAAGGCGATCGACGTGATCGACGAGGTCGGCGCGATGCAGATGCTGGTGCCGCCGTCGAAGCGGCGCAAGACGATCACCCCCAAGGAGATCGAGGCGGTGATCGCGACGATGGCGCGCATCCCGCCCAAGTCGGTGTCGAGCGACGACAAGAAGGTGCTCGAAAGCCTCGAGACCGACCTCAAGCGCGTGGTGTTCGGACAGAACACCGCGATCGAGGTGCTGGCGTCGGCGATCAAGCTGTCGCGCGCCGGGCTGCGCGATCCCGAAAAGCCGATCGGCAACTATCTGTTCAGCGGCCCGACCGGTGTCGGCAAGACCGAGGTGGCGAAGCAGCTCGCGGCGCTGCTCGGCATTCCGCTCCAGCGCTTCGACATGTCGGAATATATGGAGCGCCATTCGGTGAGCCGCCTGATCGGCGCGCCGCCGGGCTATGTCGGATACGACCAGGGCGGCCTGCTGACCGATGCGATCGACCAGAATCCGCACTGCGTGCTGCTGCTCGACGAGATCGAGAAGGCGCATCCCGACCTGTTCAACATCCTGCTGCAGGTGATGGACAACGGCCGCCTGACCGACCACCACGGCAAGACGGTCGATTTCCGCAACGTCATCCTGATCATGACGACCAATGCGGGCGCCAGCGACATGACGCGCGAATCGATCGGCTTCGGCAACGCGACACGCGAGGATGTGCAGGAAGAGGCGGTGAAGCGCATGTTCACCCCCGAATTCCGCAACCGCCTCGATGCGATCGTGCCCTTCGGCTATCTGCCGCCAGAGGTGGTGGCGCGCGTCGTCGACAAGTTCATCCTGCAGCTCGAACTGCAGCTTGCCGACCGCAACGTCCACATCCAGCTCGACGAGGCGGCGCGCAAGTGGCTGACCGACAAGGGCTATGACAAGCTCTATGGCGCCCGTCCGATGGGCCGCCTGATCCAGGAGAAGATCAAGCAGCCGCTCGCCGAGGAACTGCTGTTCGGCAAGCTGGTCCACGGCGGCGAGGTCAAGGTGAGGATGAAGCAGGGCGAGGACGCCAAGGTCGGCAACCCGCTCGCTTTCGAAATCACCCCCGCCCCGCCCAAGGCCGGCAAGGGCAAGGCGAAGGCCAGGCCGGAGAAGGCGGCGGAGTGATGGACAAGGAGTCGAAGCGCCAGATGCGCGTTGCCGAGGCCATTATGACCGAGGATCGCGAAATCTTGCGCGCCTTGGCATCCAACGAATTGGATGAGCAGCTGGCGGTTGCACGGGCCGTTATGAAGAAGCGACATTCTGCGCTTAAAAAGCTGGCTGAACAATAACATAATTAACTCCCTCCCCTTCAGGGGAGGGACGGCGAGGCTTAGAGTATCGAGCATTAAATCTGAACCGTTTGCCCTGAGCTTGTCGAAGCCTGTCCTGAGCGCCTGCAAGGCAGTCGAAGGGGGCCGTTCTTTCTTTCGGCGCCG
>NZ_MEFH01000058.1:0-68182 GCF_001725095.1 Sphingopyxis sp. SCN 67-31
AGCTATGCCGACAAGGCCGACTGGATCTTCTGCCTCGTCCGCACCGACAAGGCGAACAAATATCAGGGCATCACCTTCATGCTCTTCGACATGGAGAGCCCCGGCGTCACGACCAAGCCGATCCTGCTGATCAGCGGCAACAGCCCCTTCTGCGAGACCTTCTTCGACGATGTGAAGGTGCCGAAGACGCAGTTCGTCGGTGAGGTGGGCCGCGGCTGGGACGTCGCCAAATATCTGCTCGGGCACGAACGCGAGATGATCTCGGGCGGCGGCGCGGGCGGCGACATGGTCAGCATCGGCGGCGCCTTCGCGAAGGCGATCGGCCGGAACGAGCAGGGCGAGCTCGACGACCCGATCCTGCGCGCCGAAATGGCGGCGTTCGACGTCGACGTCTTTGCCTATCGCGCGATGGGCGAGCGGTTCATGGACATGTGGAAGACCGGCCGCGCGCATCCCGCGTCGTCGAACATGATGAAATATGTCGGGACCGAGCTCAACAAGCGCCGCCACGAACTGGTGATGGCGGGCGGCGGCAGCGAGGCGCTCGAATGGGACAGCGAGGACAGCAAGGGCGGCGCGCGCGCGCGCACCTGGCTGCGCACCAAGGCCAATTCGATCGAGGGCGGGACGAGCGAGGTCATGCTCAACGTCATCGCCAAGCGCATCCTGGATCTGCCGGGGGCGTGAAAATAGCTCTCTCCCCTTCAGGGGAGAGGGTTGGGAGAGGGGGACGCACCCCACTTCCGTTGGTGTTTTTCAGAGGGCCGGGGCGACTTCCCCTCTCCCCGGCCCTCTCCCCTGAAGGGGAGAGGGAGTTTCTATGCCGCTCTATCACAATGACGACCAGGCGATGCTCAAGGACAGCGTCGCGCCCTTCGTGGCCGAACAGGCGCCGGTCGCGCACCTCCGCCAGCTTCGCGACAGCGCCGATGCCACCGGCTTCTCGCGCGATCTGTGGGGACAGTTCGTCGAAATGGGCCTGCCCGGCATGTTGGTGTCGGAAGCGCACGGCGGCCTCGGCATGGGCCACATGGAGGCGGGCATCGTGCTCGAGGAGATCGGCCGCAACCTGACGCCGTCGCCCTTCCTGTCGACCAGCGTCGGCGCGGTCGCCGCGCTGGCGAAGGCAGGCGGGACGCAGGCCGACCGCTGGCTTCCCGCGATCGCGGCGGGCGAGGCAATCGTCGCGCTGGCGATCGACGAGGGCGCCAAGCACCGCCCCGACCGCATCGCCACGACCGCGACGCGCGCCGGCAACGGTTTCCGCCTCGACGGCAAGAAGAGTTTCGTCCTCCACGGCCATGTCGCCGACATGAGCATCGTCGCGGCGAAGACCGACGGCGGCCTCACCCTGTTCGCGGTGCCCAGGGATGCGAAGGGGCTGACCGCCGACCCGCGCCGCCTGGTGGACAGCAGCCTTGCGAGCCACGTCACGCTCGACGGCGTCGAGGTCGACGCCGACGCGGTGATCGGAGAGGTCGACGCGGGCGAGGCGGTGCTGAATGCCTTGCTTGCCGCCGCCCGCACCGGCGCCGCGGCCGAGATGGTCGGCGTCGGGCAGGGCGCGATGGACATGACGGTCACCTACCTCAAGGAACGCAAGCAGTTCGGCAAGCTGATCGGCGAGTTCCAGGCGCTCCAGCACCGCGCCGCGCATCTCTATGGCGAGATGGAAGTCGCGCGCGCCACCGTGATGAAGGCGCAGCAGCTTCTCGATGAGGGCAGCGAGGGCGCGAAGCTGATGGTCTCGGTCGCCAAGGCGAAGGCCGGCCGCGCCGCCAATCTCGCGGTGCGCGAGGGCGTCCAGATGCACGGCGGCATCGGCATGACCGACGAATATGACATCGGCCTCTACATGAAGCGCGACCGCGCGCTCGCCGAATATATGGGCGACGTGCATTACCACATCGACCAGGTTGCTCGGATGAACGGATACTAAGTCCGCCTAGGAGTTTTCAAACCCCGTTCGCCCTGAGCTTGTCGAAGGGCCGTCCCTTCTTTCGGGCGTCGCGGGGAAGAACGGTGCTTCGACAAGCTCAGCACGAACGGAAGAGAGATAATCCTATGAACCTCACTGACATGTTCGGCCTCGACGGCCGCATCGCGCTCGTCACCGGCGGCTCGCGCGGGATCGGCGCGATGATCGTCGAGGGCTTCCTCGCTGCGGGCTGCGCGCGCGTCTATATCTCGGCGCGCAAGACGGCGCAGGTCGAGGCGGCGGTCGAGGATTTCAACAGCCGCTACCCCGGCAAGGTCGTCGGCCTGCCGGTCGACCTGTCGACGGTCGAGGGATGCCGCGGCCTCGCGAAGGAACTCGAGGCGCGCGAGGAGCGGCTCGACATCCTCGTCAACAACGCCGGCGCCGCGTGGGGCGAACCGTTCGAGGGCTTCCCCGAGGCGGGCTGGGACAAGGTGATGGACATCAACGTCAAGTCGCCCTTCTTCCTGACGCAGGCGCTGCACGGCCTGCTCAAGGCCGCGGGCACGGCGGACCGGCCGGCGAAGGTCATCAACATCGGCTCGATCGACGGCATGCGGCTCAACCCGTGGGAGACATACAGCTATCACGCGTCGAAGGCGGCGATCCTCTACCTCACCAAGCGCCTCGCGGCGCGGCTGGTGCAGGATCATATCATCGTCACCGCGATCGCACCGGGCGCCTTCCAGTCGGACATGAACAAGGCGGCGCGCGACCATGGCGACGCGGTCGCGAAGAGCATTCCGGTGAAGCGCATCGGCGCGCCGGAGGACATGGCCGGCGCCGCGATCTTCCTCGCGTCGAAGGCGGGCGACTATGTCGTCGGAGACACGATCGCTGTCGACGGCGGGCTGGTCCACGGCGACCTGAAGACCAGCATCGACGCCTGATCGAATCCCCAGACCCTCGCTCCGTTAGTGTCGAGCGAAGTCGAGACACCCGTCGGTCTTGCGCTTCGCTTTCCCGATGGGCATCTCGACTTCGCTCAATGCGAACGGTGATGGTTGAGCTTTGCGCTACCCGCTATTCCGCAGCGCCGTCGCGATCGCGTTGATCGTCAGTTGGATGCCCTCGGCGATGCGCGGGTCGGTCTCGCCCGCGCGGTGGCGCTTCATCAGCTCGATCTGGAGCAGGTTGAGCGGCTCGATATAGGGCAGGCGCAGCCGGATCGACGCTTCGAGCGCCGGATTCTTCTCCAGCAGCCGCGACTGGCCGGTGATCCGCAGCAGGCCGTCGTGCGCGCGCTGCCAGCCGTCACGTATCGCCATGAAGATCGCGTCATGCCCGTCGATATGGCTCGCGAGCCCGGCATAGCGCGCCGCGATCCCCATGTCGGACTTGGCGAGCACCATCTCCATATTGTCGAGCAGCGCCGCGAAGAAGGGCCAGCCCGCCGCCATCTCGGCGAGCAGCGTCTGGTCGGGGAAGGCGGCGAACGCCTCGCCCGTCCCGTACCATCCGGGCAGCATCGTGCGCGCCTGCGCCCAGCTGAACACCCAGGGAATGGCGCGCAGGTCCTCGATCGCGCTGCTCTTCGTCCGACTCGACGGGCGCGACCCGATCTTCAGCGTCGCGATCTCCGCGATCGGCGTCATCGCGCGGAAGACATCCCGAAAGCCCGGCGTGTCGTAGACGAGCCCGCGATAGGCGGCGAAGGCATGATCGGACAGCGCATCCATCGCGCCCGCGAAGCGCGCCGCATCGGCCGCGCTCTTCGCCTCGGGCTCCAGGCTGGCGAGCAGGCTGGCCGACACCATCGCCTCCAGATTGGTCGCGGCGCTATCGGCGGTGCCATATTTGGCCGCGATCACCTCGCCCTGCTCGGTGATGCGGATGCGGCCCTGCACCGTGCCCGCGGGCTGTGCGCGGATCGCCGCAAAGGCGCTGCCACCGCCGCGCCCGACCGCGCCGCCGCGGCCGTGGAACAGCTGCATCGCGGTGCCCGCCGCCGCGAACACCGGGGTCAGCGCCGCCGATGCCTGATGCAGCCCCCAGGTCGAGGTCAGATAGCCGCCGTCCTTGTTCGAATCGGAATAGCCGATCATCACTTCCTGCGACCCGCGCGCGCCGACGCGCTGCGCGATCTCGGGCAGCGCGAAATAGGCGGCCATGATCGCGGGCGCCTGATCGAGGTCGGCGATCGTCTCGAACAGCGGCACGACCATCAGCGCATCGTCGGCGTCGCCCGACCACAGCCCCGCCTCGCGCGCGAGGACATGGACCTCCAGCAGGTCGGACAGGCTTTCGGCCTTGCTGATGATCCACTGGCAGATCGCCTCGCGCCCCAGCCGCGCGCGGATCGCGGCGGCGGCGTGGACGATCGCCAGTTCGCCCGCCGTTTCCTCGCTCCACCGATGCCATGGCGCGGCGAGCGGCCGGTCGACCGCCAGTTCGCGGCGCAGCAGCGCGACGCGCGCCTCCTCGTCCAGCGCCAGATAATCGCCCTCGACGCCCGAGACGCGCAGCAGTTCGGCGAGCACGCGCTCGTGCACCGCGCTGTTCTGGCGCATGTCGAGCGTCGCGAGGTGGAAGCCGAAGACCTCGACCGCGCGGATCAGCCGCCCCAGCGCGCCGAGCCCGCCGAGCTGCCCCTCGCCCCCCGCCGACAGCCCGTCGGCGAGGGTGACGAGGTCGCGGCGGAAATCGGCGGGCGCGGCATAGGGCTCGCCCGCCAGCATCGACGGGCGCGGCGGCGGGTGGCCGATGATCGCGACATGGGTGGCGCACAGCCGCGCATAGATGCCCGACAGCGCGCGGCGATAGGGTTCGTCGCTGCGGCTCGGCGCTTCGTCGCCGCTCGCATCGGCGAGCGCCGTGACCGTTTCGGGCACCGGGGCCAGCGTCTGCGATACCGACAGCTCGGTGCCGAGTGCATGCACCGCGTCGCAATAATGGCTGAGCACCGCCGCCGCGTTGCGTCCGGTCGCCGTCTCCAGCGTTTCGGCGGTGACGAAGGGATTGCCGTCGCGGTCGCCGCCGATCCAGCTTCCGACGCGCAGGAAGCTCGCGGGGCGCCGCCCCAACTCCTTTTCCCAGCGCGCATAGAGCCGCGGCACGACGGGCAGAAAGACGTCGCGCAGATAGGTGAGCGCATTGTCGATCTCGTCGGCGACGAACAAGCGTTCGGTGCGCAGCGGCCGCGTCTGCCACAGCAGCGCGATCTGGCGGCGAATCGCCGCTTCGACGCTGTCGCCCTCGGGCGTTTCGTCGCGCCCCGCGTCGCGCAGCCGCATCAGTTCGGCGATGCGGTTCTTATGGTCGAGCACCGACTTGCGGCGCACCTCGGTCGGGTGGGCGGTCAGCACCGGGGCGACCAGCGCCCGCTCCAGCAGTGCCGCCACCGCATCGCCGTCGATTCCCTCCGCCGCCAGCCGCTCGAGCGCCGCCGCCACCGTCGCCCCGGGCTCGGCGGCGACGCCCTGCCGGTCCTCGGCCAGGTTGGCGAGCATCGAAAAGAGCATGAAGCCGCGCACGAAGGCGATCGTGTCGTCGAGACTCAGCGCGTCGAGCCCCGGGTCGATCGCCTCGGCCCCCGCGATGCCGCGATGCCGGTCGACGCTCGCCGAGCGGATATATTCGGTCCGGCGGAACAGCGTCTCGCCGCCCTGCGCGCGAATGACCTCGCCCAATATCCGCCCGAGATAGCGGATGTCGGGATTCTGGCTGATCTGGATCGGCTGGTTCATGGCGCCTTTGCTGCACCTGCGAAGGGGTGCGGTCAAGCGGCGCGTCGCGCGGTCAGCGCGTGCGGACCAGATTCAGCGCCCCCATGTCGATCCGTGCCTTGCCGGCGAAATCGACGCCGTTGTGCGTGTCGGTGATGAACATCAGCCGGCCGTCGGCATCGCTGATCCGCGCGGCGACGGCATAAGTGTGGCGCGGGTCGAGGCGGTTCCGGTCGACGGTCAGCGAGAAAGCGAACGGCACCTGCCGGCCGTCGGCGGTGAAGGCCTGCCGTGCCAGCGTGCGCGCGGGGGCGTCGGCGAGGCTGACGTCGTCGAGCTGGATTTCGATCTGCGCGGTCGGCGGCAGCGCGATGCGCTCGCGATAGGCGATGCTGCCGGTCACCGTGACAGGCTCTTCGGACGGCATGATCGTCGCGCAGGCGGCGAGCGACAGGGCGGTGAGGCTGAGCGCGACGGCGCGAGCGATGGGAACCACGGCTGTTCTCCTGCGAAAAGGCTGCCGGCCGGCTAGGGCCGCGCGAATGAACCCCGGCTGACCCGTCCCGATACGCGCCGTTCAGCCTTCCAGTTCCACGTCCCAGTAAAGCCAGTCGATCCAGCTTTCGTGCAGATAATTGGGTGGAAAGCCGCGGCCGTGGTCCTGAAGCTGCCAGCTCGTCGGGCGCCACGGCTGGCGGTGCAGCGGCATGTGCGCCTGCGCGGGGGTGCGGCCGCCCTTCTTCAGGTTGCACGGCGCGCAGGCGGTCGCGACATTTTCCCAGCTCGTCCGCCCGCCCAGCCGGCGCGGCACGACATGATCGAAGGTCAGATCCTTGCCCGATCCGCAATATTGGCAGGCGAACCGGTCGCGCAGGAACAGGTTGAAGCGCGTGAAGGCGGGATATTGCGACGGTTTCACATATTGGCGCAGCGCGATCACGCTGGGGATCGGCATGGTGCGCGTCGGCGACCGGATTTCGCGCTCGTAATTCTCGACGATGGTGACGCGGTCGAGGAAAACCGCCTTGACCGCGGTCTGCCACGACCACAGGCTCAGCGGATAATAGCTCAGCGGCGTATAGTCGGCGTTGAGGACCAGCGCGGGACAATGATCGGGATGGCGGGCAAGATCGGGATGGAACATGGCTTCGCTGCGCAACCCCCTGTGGTGCGGGATGGCGCGCCACTGCCTTTCCCGAGTGACAGCAGCATTACATCACGCAACGGAATCCGACGTCAAGGGGGCATGTGCCGCAATATGTGGCAAGTCCCCTGTCGTTTCGCCACAGCATATGGATAAGGGCGCCGTTCGATGCTGACCCGCTTCGCGCCCAGCCCGACCGGCGAGCTGCACCTCGGCCACGCCTACAGCGCGCTGCTCGCGCACGATGCGGCGCGCGCGGCGAGCGGCCGCTTCCGGATCCGCATCGACGACATCGACGGCGGCCGCTCGCGCGAAAGCCATGTCGCGGCGGCGCTCGACGACCTCGCCTGGCTCGGGCTGGCGTGGGACGGTGCGCCGGTGCGCCAGTCGGCGCATCTCGACGCCTATGCCGCGGCGCTCGCCGATCTGGCGGCGCGCGGGCTCGTCTATCCCTGTTTCTGCACCCGCGCCGACATCGCCGCCAGCCTCGCGGCGCCGCACGGTCCCGCCGGCCCCCTTTATCCGGGCACCTGCCGCCGCCTGACCGCCGCCGAGCGCGAGCGGCGCCGGGCGGCCGAGCCGCATTGCTGGCGGCTCGACATGCGGCGCGCCGCGGCGCTCGCGGGCTCGCTTCGCTGGGAGGAAGAGGGGCAGGGCGCGCGGCTCGCCGATCCGGCCGCGCACGGCGACGTCGTGCTCGCGCGCAAGGACGCGCCGGCCAGCTATCATCTCGCGAGCACGATCGACGATGCCGCGATGGGGGTGACGCACGTCGTGCGCGGCGCCGACCTCATCGCATCGACCGACGTTCACCGGCTGCTTCAGGCGCTGCTCGCCCTGCCGACGCCGCGCTATCGCCACCATGCGCTCGTCTGCGGCGCCGACGGCCGGCGGCTCGCCAAGCGCGACGGCGCCGCGACGCTCGCGATGCTGCGCGAAACGGGCGTCGACGGGCGCGCGCTGGCGAGTGATTTGCGCGCCGGGCGCCTTCCCGCTGGATATTCGCTGCAGATGGCCTAAATAGGGGGAATGCAGATTCTGCTCGTCCTCGCGGTCGTCGTTGCGGCCGGTCTCGTCCTTTTCTCGCTCGCGCGGGGTCTCATCTATTTCGCGCAGGGGCATCGCGCCACGACCGAAGGGGCGATCCACGACAATCAGGTGATGCAGAACCGGATGATGATGGCCCGCATAAAATGGCAGGCGATCACCATCATCCTGCTCATCATCATCGGTGTGACGGCGGCCGGTTCCTGAGCGCTTCGCCCGAGCTCTCCATAGGAATCCCATGGTCAAGCTCAACAAGATCTACACCCGTACCGGTGATCGCGGCACGACGGGGCTCGTCGACGGCTCGCGCATCGCCAAGTCGGCGCCGCTGATGCAGGCGGTCGGCGACGTCGACGAAGCGAACAGCGCGATCGGCATCGCGGTCGCGGCGCTGCCCGCGGACGGCGACGAAGCGGCGATGCTGGCCCGCATCCAGAACGAATTGTTCGACCTCGGCGCCGACCTCGCGACCCCCGCCGATGCCGAGCACGGCTTCGGCCCGCACGATATGGCGCTGCGCATCGTCCCCGGCCAGATCGAACGGCTGGAGGCGGAGATCGACGCGATGAACGCGGCGCTCGATCCGCTGCGCAGCTTCATCCTGCCCGGCGGCGCCGAAGCGGCGGCGCGGCTCCACCTCGCGCGCGCGGTGACGCGCCGCGCCGAGCGGTCGGCGGTCGCGGCGGGGGCGGACCGCGCCCTCAACCCGCTCGCGCTCGCCTATCTCAATCGCCTGTCGGACCATCTGTTCGTGCTGACGCGCCACCTGAACGCCGCGGCGGGCGGCGACATCCTCTGGAAACCCGGCGCGACGCGCTGACGCGTGGGCCCCCTCTTCGGGAGGACGCGATTATCTTTCCGATAAGCCCGTTCCCCGGCGAAAGCCGGGGTCCCGATGGTTTGTCACCGGCGCGCGATCCGGGCCCCGGCTTCCGCCGGGGAGCATCTCCCGGCCGCCTTGGAAGGCAAGAGGGCATCCGATAGCGTTCCCTATATGTTCTTTACAATCGCCGCGTATCCGTGCATAGTTCCCCGCTCGCGAAACCGAATCGCCCTCTCGCGGATTGTCTCGACATGGCCAGCCGAATAGATGTTTCGTCCGCTTCGCTTTCCGGTGTCTCCGATCTGGCGCGGCGCTTCGCCGCGACGCGGCAACTGACGCTCGACCTCGCGGCGCCGCTGTCGGACGCCGATGCGAGCGCGCAGTCGATGCCCGACGCTTCGCCCGCCAAATGGCATCTCGCGCATACGACATGGTTTTTCGAAAGCTTCGTGCTGCGCGATCACCAACCCAGCTATCGGCTGTTCGACGACCGCTACCCCTATCTCTTCAACAGCTATTACGAGGCGGAGGGGCCGCGCCACGCGCGCGCGCGCCGCGGGCTGCTGACGCGTCCGTCGCTCGATCAGGTGCGCGCGTGGCGGGACCATGTCGATGCGGCGGTGCAGGCGGCGCTGCCCGGCCTGCCGCCCGCCGCGCACGCGCTGATCGAACTCGGCATCCAGCACGAGCAGCAGCATCAGGAATTGCTGCTCACCGACATCAAGCATCTGTTCGCGCAGAACCCGCTCGGCCCCGCGCTATGGGAGCCCGAACCGCGATTCGCGTTTGAAGCCGCGCGCTCTTCCGCGCCTTCCGCATCCGCACCCGACCCGGCGGGCGCGCTGACCTGGGTCACCGGCGCGGAAGGTATCGTGGCGGTCGGCCACGACGGCGACGGCTTCGCATTCGACTGTGAAGTTCCGCGCTTTTCCGTGCTTCTGACGCCGCACGCGCTCGCCAGCCGTCCGGTGACCAACGGCGAATGGCAGCAGTTCATCGCCGATGGCGGCTACCGCACCGCGTCGCTGTGGCTCAGCGACGGCTGGGCCTGGGTGCAGGCGCAGGACGTCGACGCGCCCGCCTATTGGCGCGACGGGCGCTGCTTCACCCTGTCGGGCTGGCGCGAGATCGACCCGGACGCGCCGGTGACGCACATCAGCCTCTTCGAGGCCGACGCCTTCGCGGCCTGGGCCGGCGCGCGGCTGCCGACCGAGCATGAATGGGAAGCCGCCGCCGCGCCGCTCGACCCGGCCGCGGGGCAGCAACTCGACGCGGCGGGGCCGGTGCAGCCCGCGGCACAGGCCGCCGCCACCGGACTGCAACAAATGTTCGGCAGCGTGTGGGAATGGACCGGCAGCGCCTATCGACCCTATCCCGGTTTCCGCCCCGCGCCCGGCGCGGTCGGCGAATATAACGGCAAGTTCATGAGCGGCCAGTTCGTGCTCAAGGGCGGCAGCTGCGCGACCCCGCGCGGGCATGCGCGCGCCTCCTACCGCAATTTCTTCTATCCGCATCAGCGCTGGCAGTTCACCGGTCTGCGCCTCGCGCGGGACCTTTGACATGGGCGTCGTCCGTCATCTGCGGCAGGTCGATGCCGATGCCGCCGGGGTCGACACCGCCTTTCGCGCCGACGTCCGCGCCGGGCTGTCGCAGGCGCAGAAGGCGATTCCGGCGCGCTGGCTCTACGATGCGACCGGATCGGCGCTGTTCGAGGATATCACCGCGCTCCCCGAATATTATCCGACGCGCAGCGAGACCGACCTGCTGAAGCGCCATGCCGCCGCGATGGCCGCGGCGATCGGCCCGGGCCGCGCGGTGGTCGAACTGGGATCGGGCAGCGCGACGAAGACGCCGCTGCTGCTCGATGCCATCGCCCCCGCCGCCTATGTGCCCGTCGACCTTTCGGGGACGATGCTGCGCGACAGCGCCGCCGACCTCGCGGCGCGCTTTCCCGGCCTTCCCGTCTATCCGGTCGAAGCCGACTTCACCCAGCGCGTCCTGCTGCCGCGCGAGATCGCGGCGCTGCCCAAGCTCGGCTTCTTTCCCGGATCGACGATCGGCAACATGGTCGCGGCCAGCGCGGTCGACCTGCTGCGCAACTGGCGCGCGGCGCTGGGCGACGGCTCGCGCCTCCTGATCGGGATCGACCGGATCAAGGACCGCGCGACGCTGACCGCCGCCTATGACGATCCGGCGGGGGTCACCGCCGCTTTCAACCGCAACCTGCTCGAACGCATCAACCGCGAGCTGGAGGGCGATATCGCGATCGAGAATTTCCTTCACCGCGCGGTCTGGAACGATGCGCAGGCGCGGATCGAGATGCATCTCGTCGCCGCGTGCGACATGGCGTTCACCGTCGACGGGCAACGCTATCGCATGGCGAAGGGGGAGACGATCCACAGCGAGAACAGCCACAAATACGGCCCGCGTGATGCCAGCCTGCTGCTGCGCGCCGGCGGCTGGACCCCGCTCGCGACGTGGGACGACGCCGATCCCGCCTTCGCGCTGATCCTCGCCGAAGCGACCGAGCCCCGCTCCGCCCCTTGACGGCGCGATCGCTTTTCCCGACTGACGCCGGGAACCGGCACCAGCCCACTCCCCGACCCGCCTTCCGACGACAGCGTCCTGATGGGAGGCCGGGCGGGGCAGCGGGCCGGTGCCGCCAATTGGAAAGGGCAACATATGATCGTCGGCGTTATCGGGGCAGGGCAAATGGGCGCAGGGATCGCCCAGGTATCGGCGGGCGCGGGGCACGACGTCCTGCTGTCCGACGTCGACCTCGCGCGCGCCGAGGCGGGCAAGGCGGGCATCGCCACGGCGCTCGGCCGCCTCGTCGCGAAGGAGAAGATGGCGCAGGACGCCGCCGACGCGCTGCTCGCCCGCATCGCCCCGGTCGCCGATCATGCCGCCTTCGCCCCCGCCGGCCTCGTCATCGAGGCGGCGACCGAGCGCGAGGAGATCAAGCGCGCGATCTTTGCCAGCGTCGGCCCGCATCTGTCGGACACCGCGATCCTCGCGACCAACACCAGTTCGATCCCGATCACCCGCCTCGCGCAGGCGGCGCCCGATCCGGCGCGCTTCATCGGCGTCCATTTCTTCAACCCGGTGCCGGTGATGGGGCTGATCGAACTGATCCGCGGCCTTGCCACCAGCGACGCGACGCTCGCGGCGGTCGAGGCCTATGGCCGCGGCCTCGGCAAGGAGATCGTCCACGCCAACGACGCACCGGGCTTCATCGTCAACCGCGTGCTGATGCCGCTGATCAACGAGGCGGTGTTCGCGCTGGGCGAGGGCGTCGCGACGATGCGCGACATCGACGCCGGCTGCCGGCTCGGGCTCAACCATCCGATGGGACCGATCACCCTCGCCGACTTCATCGGCCTCGACACCTGTCTCGAAATCATCCGCGTGCTGCACAGCGGCACCGGCGACCCCAAGTTCCGCCCGGCGCCGCTGCTCGTCCAATATGTCGAGGCGGGATGGGTCGGCCGCAAGGCCGGGCGCGGCTTCTATGACTGGACGGGGGCGGAGCCCGTGCCGACGCGGTGACCGCCGCCATGACCGATACGCTTCTCCCGCTCCTCAAATCGACCTTCGGCTTCGACGCCTTCCGCGGCCGCCAGGCCGAGGTGGTGGAGCGGGTGATGGCGGGGCGCCACACGCTCGCGGTGATGCCGACCGGGGCGGGCAAGTCGCTGACCTACCAGCTTCCGTCGGTTGCGCTCGACGGCTGCGTGATCGTCGTTTCGCCGCTGATCGCGCTGATGCACGACCAGCTGCGCGGCGCGCGGGCGGCGGGAATCCGGGCGGCGTCGCTGACCAGCGCCGACGCCGACCATGCCGACACGCGGCAGGCCTATCGCGAGGGGCTGCTCGACCTCCTCTACGTCGCGCCCGAACGCGCGACCGGCGAAGGATTCCGCGCGCTGCTCGACTCGCGCAGGCCCGCATTGTTCGCGATCGACGAGGCGCATTGCGTTTCGGAATGGGGACATGATTTCCGGCCCGACTACCGCCTGCTCAGGCCGCTGCTCGACGCCTTTTCCGACGTGCCGCGGCTCGCGCTCACCGCGACCGCCGATCGCCACACTCGCGCCGACATCCTCGTCCAACTGGGTATCCCGCAGGACGGGCTGGTGCTCGCGGGTTTCGACCGGCCGAACATCCGCTACCGCGTGATGCCGCGCGTCGGCGCGGCGAAGCAGCTTGCCGCCTTCATCACCGCCAACCCGGGGCCGGGGATCGTCTATTGCCCGACGCGCGACGGGACCGAGCGCATGGCGGCCAGCCTCGCGGCGGCGACGGGACGGCCGGTCGCCGCCTATCACGCCGGGCTCGATCCCGAACGGCGCGCGCAGGTGCAGCATGATTTCGTCACGTCGGAGGAGGGCATCGTCACCGCGACGGTCGCCTTCGGCATGGGGATCGACAAGCCCGACGTGCGCTTCGTCGCGCACGCGGGCCTGCCTAAGTCGATCGAGAGCTATTATCAGGAAACCGGGCGCGCGGGCCGCGACGGCGACCCGGCCGAGGCGCTGATGCTGTGGGGCGCCGACGATTTCGCGCGGGCGCGAATGCGCCTGTCCGAACTGCCCGAGGCGCGCGTCGCGAGCGAGCGGACGCGGCTCGACGCGCTCGCGGCGCTGGTCGAGACGGTCGAATGCCGCCGCGCGCTGCTGCTGCGCCATTTCGGCGAGCATCCGCCCGAACGCTGCGGCAATTGCGACAATTGCCTCGACCCGCCGCGCCAGGTCGACGCGACGGTGCTCGCGCAGAAACTGCTCTCCGCCGTCTATCGCACCGGACAGAGCTTCGGCGCGGGGCATGTCGAGGCGGTACTGACCGGGCGGAGCGACGAGCGCATCGTCCAGCGCGGCCACGACAAGCTGTCGGTTTTCGGCATCGTCGCGGGGGAGGAGGCACGGCTGATCAAGCCGCTGGTGCGCAGCCTGATGGCGCGCGAGGCGCTGGCGACCACCGAGCATGGCGGGCTGATGCTCGGCCCGGCGGCGCGGCCGGTGCTGAAGGGTGAGGCGCCGGTGCTGATCGCCGAACCCCCGGCGCGGCCGGCGCGTCGCGGCGGGCGCGCCGACCGGGCGGCGGCGAATCCGGTCGGCGATCCGTTGTTCGAAGCGCTGCGCGCGATCCGGCGCGAGCTGGCGGCGGAGGCGGGAGTGCCGCCCTATGTCGTCTTCCACGACGCGGTGCTGCGCGCGATGGCGAGTGAGCGACCTTCGACGCGGGCCGAACTGGCGACGATCCCGGGGGTCGGCGCAAAGAAGCTGGAGGCATGGGGCGATGCCTTTCTGGAGGTGATCCGGCAGTATTGAGCGTGAGAAAGCGAACTGTATGTCATCCCGGACTTGATCCGGGATCCATTCATCCGACGCTGCGTGAATGGATCCCGGATCAAGTCCGGGATGACGAGCGGGGCCGGGCAATGTCCGCTCACCACCTCCCAGCCGCCGCGCTGCCCTCACCCTTGCCCGACAGGATCGCAGACCGCGCACCTTCACGCTTGTCAGCAAATGCGGCTGGCCTATACATCGCGTCATGAGCGATTTTCGTCCCCTGACCGACCATTACAGCGTCGCGCCGCAGATCGACCTCGAGGATGTCGCCGCGGCGAAGGCGGCGGGCTTCGCGCTTGTCGTCAACAACCGTCCCGATGGCGAGGACAGCGCGGCGCCGCAGGGCGATGCCATCGCGCACGCCTGCGCGGCCGAAGGGCTGGCCTATGCCGCGATTCCGATCGGCCATGCGGGGTTCAGCCACGCGCAGCTCGACGCGCTCGACACGTTGCTTCGCGACGCGACGGGGCCGGTGCTCGCCTATTGCCGCTCGGGCACGCGCTCGACGCATCTGTGGGCGCTGACGCGCGCGCGCGCCGGCGACGATGTCGACGCGATCTGCGCCGCTGCCGCGCGGGCGGGCTACGATCTGGCGGCGCTGCGTCCGATGATGGACGCGCTGGCGGGCGACGCGTGACGGCGGGCGCGCTGATCCAGCTTGCCGCGTCGCTGGTCGCGGTGCTGTTCGTCGCCTGGCTGGTGAAGGCGATGGGGCTCGGCGCGGACCCGCGCATCGCCGACGCCGCCCACGCGATCCGCCTCGCCGAGGAAGCCGAGACGGGGTTCGGCGGGGTCGACGTCGCGCGCGACCGTGCGGGCTATGCGGCGATCGTCCGCAACGCGGAGGGGCGGATGATGCTGGTCCGCGCGCACGGCAACCATTTCGCGGCGCGCGCCGTCGACGCCAGCGTGATCGGGCGGCTCGACAAGAATTTCCTGACCCTCGCCACGCCCGAGCGGACCTTCGGCGCGGTGACGCTCCAGCTCGGCAAGGATGCCGGGGTGTGGGCGGCGCGGATGCGGGCGCTGTCGGATCGCGCGGCGGCGCCGCCCGCGGCGGAGCGGATCGCCGCCGCCGCGGCGCGCGCGCCGGAAGGGGCGGCGAGCCATGGATAAGCTGCCCGATCCCGTCGTCTATGCGGTTCCGGCGTTCATCCTCCTGCTGATCGTCGAGATGATCGTGTCGCTGCGCCGCGACCGCAGCCGCTATGAAGCGCGCGACACGCTGACCTCGCTGATGCTCGGCACCGGCAGCCAGGTCGCCGGCGCCTTCGTCGGCGCGGCGGTGGTCGGCATGGCGGTGTGGGTCTATCAATATCGCCTGTTCGACATCGGCCTCGACCTGCGGCACTGGTGGTGGGCGTGGCTGCTCTGCTTCCTGCTCGATGACCTTGCCTATTACGCCTTTCACCGCAGCGCGCACCGCGTGCGCTGGTTCTGGGCGAGCCATGTCATTCACCACAGTTCGCAGCATTATAATCTCTCGACCGCGCTGCGGCAGACGTGGACTGGCTTCTTCAGCCTGACCTTCCTCTTCCGCCTGCCGCTGTTCCTGATCGGCTTTCCGCCGGCGATGGTCTTCTTCTGCGGCGGGCTCAACCTGATCTATCAGTTCTGGATCCATACCGAAGCAATCGGGCGGATGCCGAAATGGTTCGAGGCGGTGATGAACACGCCCTCGCACCACCGCGTCCATCACGGGGTCAACCCGCGCTATCTCGACGCCAATTATGCCGGCGTCTTCATCGTCTGGGACAAGCTGTTCGGCAGCTTCGTCCCCGAACGCGACGAAGATCCGGTGCGCTACGGCATCGTCAAGCAGCTCGGCAGCTTCAACATCCTGTGGGCCGCGGTCCACGAATGGGTCGGCATCGCCAAGGACGTACGGGCTGCGCCGTGGCGGCACAAGCTCGACTATGTCTGGCGCGAACCCGGCTGGAGCCACGACGGCAGCCGGCTGACCAGCGACATGATCAAGGACCGCTGGCGCGCGCGGCACGCGGTGGAAGAGGCGGCGGAGTAAGCGCCATCGCTTCGCGAGCGAGGCGTAATGGGCTTGCCTCGCCATCTAATGACATTCATGTAAGTCGCGATGGACCACCGAGCGGGTGGCGAGGGGAGCGGCATATGGATCAGTTCGACATCATCGTCATCGGCGGCGGCAGCGCGGGAAGCGCGGCGGCGGGACGGCTTGCCGCGGATGGAAGGCGGCGCGTCTGCCTGGTCGAGGCGGGCGGGCGCAACGATACGGTGCGGGTCAAGACGCCGGGCTTCATGCCCTTCATCCCCAAGGCGTCGAACTGGCAATATGACACGGTGCCGCAGGCCGGGCTGAACGGGCGCGTCGGATACCAGCCGCGCGGGCGCGGGCTCGGCGGGTCGAGCGCGATCAACGCGATGGTCTATATCCGCGGCAACGCCTTCGACTACGACCAGTGGGCCGAACTGGGCGCGACGGGGTGGGGCTATGCCGACGTGCTGCCCTACTTCAAGCGCAGCGAGGGCAACGAGCGCGGCGCCGACGATTTTCACGGCGGCGACGGGCCGCTGAACGTCATGGACCAGCGCTGGCCCAATGTGACGAGCCGGCGTTTCGTCGAAAGCGCGGCGGCGTTGCAACTGCCGCGCACCCCCGATTTCAACGGGGCGCAGCAGGAAGGCTTCGGCCTCTATCAGGTGACGCAGAAGGCGGGCGAGCGCTGGTCGGCGGCGCGCGCCTATGTCGAGCCGCTGCGCGGGCGCGCCAATTTTGATATCCGGACCGGGGCGCTGGTCGAGCGGATATTGATCGAGGACGGGCGCGCGACCGGGGTGGTGATCCGCCGCGGCCGGGGGCGAGAGACGCTGCGCGCCGCGGGCGGCGTGATCCTGTCGGCGGGGGCCTTCGGCAGCCCGCAGATCTTGATGCTGTCGGGTATCGGTCCTGCTGCGCATCTGCGCGAACATGGCATCGACGTCGCCCTCGACCGCGCCGGGGTGGGCGCGAATCTGCAGGATCATATCGACTATGTGTCGAGTTGGGAGACGCGCTCGACCGAGCCGTTCGGCGACAGCCTCGGCGGCACATGGCGGATGGTGAAGGCGATCGTCGAGCATCGCCGCAGGCGCACCGGCATCATGACCACCTGTTTCGCCGAGGCGGGCGGCTTCTGGAAATCGCGCCCTGACCTGCCCGCGCCCGATATCCAATATCATTTCGTCCCCGCGATGCTCGAGGATCACGGCCGCGCCAAGGTGAAGGGGCACGGCTTTTCCTGCCACGCCTGCGTGCTGCGCCCCGAAAGTCGCGGCAGCGTGACGCTGGCGTCCGCCGATGCCGCCGCCGCGCCGCTGATCGACCCCGGTTTCCTGACCGACGACCGCGACATGGCCGTCCTGCGCGCCGGGGTGCGGATGATGCACCGGATCGTCGCCGCGCCGCCGCTGTCCGGTTATGCCGGGGCCGACCGCCATCCGATCGACCTCGACGACGATGCGGCGCTCGACGCGCTGATCCGCAGCCGCGCCGACACCGTCTATCACCCGGTCGGCACCTGCCGCATGGGCAGCGACGCGGACGCCGTGGTCGATCCGACGCTGAAGGCGAACGGGATCGAGCGGCTGTGGGTCGCCGACGCGAGCGTCATGCCGCGGCTGGTCAGCGGCAACACCAACGCCCCGAGCATCATGATCGGCGAGCGCGCGGCCGATTTCGTCGCGGCGGCGCTAGGCTGACCGGCGCTACCGTCGATTCGGCGAATCGCTATATGGCGGCACGGCAAGCGCCTGCAAAAAGGGCGTTTCCGGCCCCGCGGATGGGCAAGGTAAAAAAAAGAGGGCCGGAACTTGCGTCCCGGCCCAGCCTTTCAGGCTCTCCCCTCCTGAAACTCATGACAGGCTGAATGCCATATTAATGAGGGGATGAAAAGGCCTAATTTGCAGGCAATGCTGCACCCGTCTTGTGCAGCGGCCCGGTGCACAAAAAACGGCCGGGACATCCGTCCCGGCCTGAGTGGTTCGCAGGAGGAACCTCGTCGGACCCCGCCGCCTTTTTCGAAGAGGAGAGCGTGCGGCGGCGGGTGTCCTGTCCGGTCGATCAATAGGTGTAGGCGCGCTCGCCATGTTCGCCGAGGTCGAGCCCTTCGCGCTCGACCTCCTCGCTGACGCGCAGCCCGGTGAGCGCCTTGGCGACGGTGATGGCGATGGCGGTGCCGACGCCGGCCCAGACGATCGTCGTGCCGACCGCCAGCACCTGCGTGACGAACTGGCCGCCGATCGCATAATCGGCCCCGCCGGGCCCGCCGAGACCGGGGGCATAGACGATGGCGGTGCCGAGCGCCCCGACGATGCCGCCGACGCCGTGGATGCCGAAGGCGTCGAGCGAGTCGTCGTAGCCGAGCCGCGGCTTGAGGACGGTCACCATGTAGAAGCAGATCACCGACGCCGCCGCGCCCAGGACGATGGCGCCGAACGGCCCCGCGTTGCCGGCGGCGGGCGTCACCGCGACCAGCCCGGCGATGATGCCCGAGCAGAAGCCGAGCGCCGACGGCTTGTGCCCCGCGACCTTCTCCGCGATCATCCAGAACAGCCCGGCCGACGCGGTGGCGACGAAGGTGTTGATCATCGCCAGCGCCGCCGAACCGTTTGCTTCGAGCGCCGACCCGGCGTTGAAGCCGAACCAGCCCACCCACAGCAGGCCGGTGCCGACCATCGTCAGCGTCAGCGCGTGCGGCGCCATGATCTCTTTCTGATAGCCGATGCGCTTGCCGAGGATCAGCGCCGCCACCAGCGCCGAGACACCGGCGTTGATGTGCACGACGGTGCCGCCGGCGAAATCGAGCGCGCCCATTTCGAAGAACAGGCCGCCCGCCGCCCACACCATGTGCGCGATCGGGAAATAGACGATCGTCAGCCAGACGATGCCGAACACCATGACCGCCGCGAATTTCATCCGCTCGACCGTCGCGCCCAGCACCAGCGCGAGGGTGATCGCGGCAAAGGTCATCTGAAAGCTGATGAAGACATATTCGGGCAGCTTGAAACCGTCGCTGAACGTATCGGCGAGGCTGTCGGCGGTGACGCCCGACAGGAAGAACTTGCCCCAGGCGATGAAGGCATTGCCTTCGGGGCCGAAGGCGAGGCCGTAGCCGTAACAGACCCAGACGAGCATCGCGAGGCAGGCGGCGGCGCCGACCTGCGTCATCGTCGACAGCATGTTCTTGGTGCGCGTGAGGCCGCCGTAGAAGAGCGCGAGGCCGGGCAGGATCATCGTGAGCACCAGCACGGTCGCAGTCATCATCCAGGCGACGTCGCCTTTGTCGACAACGGCTTCGACAACGGCTTCGGCGGCTTCGGGCGCGGCCTGCTGCGCCCAGGCGGGTGTCGCGGCGATCAGCGCGAGACCGGCGGCGCCGGTGGCTGCCGCCATTTTCTGTGCGAACGTCATATCAGTCCCCTTGGTCATTTTACAGCGCCGCCTCGCCGGTCTCGCCGGTGCGGATGCGCACCGCCTGGCCGACGTCGAGCACGAAGATCTTGCCGTCGCCGATCGCGCCGGTGGCGGCGCTTTGCTGCAGCGTTTCGACGACGCGCGGTGCGATTCCGTCGTCGCAGACAAGCTCGATCCGCACCTTGGGCACCATGTTCGCCGCATATTCGGCGCCGCGGTAGATTTCGGTCTGCCCCTTCTGCCGTCCGAAGCCCTTCGCCTCGGTCACGGTCATGCCGGCGATGCCGAGCGCGGTCAGCGCCTCGCGCACCTCGTCGAGCTTATATGGTTTGATGATCGCCAGGATCAGCTTCATGATGCCCCCTTTCGCTTGTGGCATCATGCTGCGGTGCAACAGCCGTGCCAGATCGGACACGGCACAGGATTTGCGCGACATTTTATGTCAAACTTTGGATTACGATAATATTATTCGTTCGAGAAATAAGCAGCATGTCGTAGATGTGCCTAAAATTTAGGCTATCGCCGCGAGATGCGATCCCGGAGCCTCGTCATTGCGAGCGGAGCGAAGCAATCGAGGGCGGTTACCGCACGCTCTGGATTGCCGCGCGGCTTCGCCGCTCGCAATGACGAGTCCATTCGCTGTCATCTCGTTCGAGGCGGAACGACGGTGGCTGGGATTGCCGCGGCTCCTGAGGGAGCCTTGCAATGACATAGCGGGTGTCCCGCGCGATCCGCCGGTTTCGACGGGAGCGCGCTCAGTCGCCGGCCTTGAATCGCGCCCAGATCGGCAGATGGTCGGAGGCGCGCGCGGCGAGCGGGCTCTGGTGGACGCCGGCGTCGACGGCTTCCAGTTCAGGCGAGGCGAAGATGCGGTCGAGCCGGGCGACCGGGCGGCGGCTGTGGAAGCTGTGGCCGGTGTCGACCGGCCGGTGCTGCGCGCCGAAGTCGGCAAGGCAGCCGCCCGTCGCGCGCCATTCGTTACAATCGCCCATCAGGATCGTCGGCAAAGGCTCGCCCTCGGCGACATGGCTCAGGATCGCGCGCGCCTGCTGGCGGCGGCGCAGGCCCGATATGTCGAGGTGCATGCCGACGACGCGCAGCCGCGTGTCGCCGATGCGCACCGTCGCCGCGACCGCGCCGCGCGGTTCGAGCGTCGGCAGGTGCAGCGAATGGCTTTCTTCGATCTCCACGCCGCGCCGCACGAGCAGCGCATTGCCGTGCCAGCCGAGGCTGAGCGGCCGGCCGTCGAGCGCGACCGGAACATAATCGCTATGATCCTCGAACATGTGCGGCGGAATCGCGCTGGCGCGGGCGCCGAAGCGGCGGTCGGCCTCCTGCAGCGCGACGATGTCGGCGTCGAGTTCGCCGAGCACCGACAGCACGCGGCCGGGATCGCGGCGGCGGTCGAGCCCGATGCCCTTGCGCATATTGTAACTGGCGACCTTGATCATCGGCGGAAGCGTCTGTCTTTCATGGGGCTGTCATCAACACGAACGGGAGTGAGATGGGGTTGCATCTAGCCGACGTCAAATTCCCTGAGCAGCGCACGTGCCTCGGCGAGTTCCTCGTCGAGGACCATCACCCGCACCGGGATCATCAGCCCGACGCTTTCGGCGATGTTCATTCCGGCGTCGAAGCACACCGCGTGCACCCCCGCGCTTTCGAGCCGCCCGCGCAGCAGCTCGGCCTCGGCTCCGTTCGGCAGGCGGATCAGTTCGACCAGCGGCATCAGGCGGCTCCCTCGATATAGCGGTCGGTCGGCCGGGTCGGCAGGCCGTCGATGCTGCGCGTGCGGCCCTGATGTTTCTCGACCCATTCGCCGGCATCGGCCTGGCGGTGATATTTCTGCAGCGTGTCGCGCTCCTGCTCCAATGCCATCCGCGGCACGCCCCAGCCACAACTCGTCTGCACGCTGTCGACGGCGATGTCGAAAATCTGCCGCGTTCCGGGGAGCAGGGTGAAATGGCGTGCCAGATCGTCCCATCCGGCATCCTGCGGCAGTACGGCGCGGCCCCGGCCATAGATGCGCAGGATCAGCGCGCTGCGGTCGAAGGCGCAGAACATCAGGGTGATGCGCCCGTCGGCGGCGAGGTGGGCGTGCGTCTCGTTGCCCGACCCGCCGAGGTCGAGCCATGCGACCCGCGTCGGCGACAGCACCCGGAAGCTGTCGGCATAGCCTTTGGGCGACAGGTTGATCCGCCCGTCGCGCGCCGCCGTCGCGGTGAAAAAGACCGGCTGCTTCGCGATGAAGGCGATGTGCCGGTCGGTCAGCGCGTCGAAAAATTCGGCCATATCGGATGCTCCGGCGGGACGGAGGCGGATTCCGTCACCAATTGCTGCCTTCTTCTATCGCGGCCTGCTCTTCGGGGCGCGTCGCGCGGCCGAGCGCGGCGTTGCGGTGCGGAAAGCGGCCGAAACGGTCGATGATCGCGAAATGCTTCTGCGCATAGTCGAGGAAGATCGGATCGGCGAGTTCGCCCATCAGGCGCAACGATTCGCGCTGGTCGGCGATGTCCTCGCTATGTTCGAACGGCAGATAGGCGAACTGGCGCCGCGTATCGGGCCACGCCTTGTCCCAGCCGCGCTCGACGATGCCGCGCGCGATCGCGCGGGCGAGGCTGTCGGTGGCGAAGGCGTCGGCATGGCCGCGAAAGATGTTGCGCGGCACCTGATCGAACAGGATGGCCGCGGCGAGCGCGGTATCGGGGTCCGACAGAAAGGCCGCGGCCGGCTGCGACCGCAGCGCGGCGTGCCAGTCGGCCGCGCGTTCGCGCACCGCCGCATCGAATTCGGGACCGCCGCCATACCAGTCGGCCATGCCGTGGGCGTCGAACCAGAAGCCCAGCAATTGCTGCGCCCAATCGGCAGGCGGCGCGGGCGGCGGCCTGTCGTCGTCGTCGGTCATGGCGGGGTCCTTTCGGGTGACGGTCTCATGATGGCGGGCGCACTCTGGATTGCCGCGCCCTTGGGATCAAGCCGGCGCATATCCCTTCCGGATATCGACCGCCCTGTTCCCCGACGAAAGCCGGGGTCCAGGTCAGGTAGCGCTGCGTATTGGACCCCGGCTTGTGCCGGGGACCGACACCATGCTCGAAGGAACGCCGTCGCGGGCGGCGTCAGTCGGATGCGGCCCGGCGATAGGGAACGAATTTGCCGAGGCCGACGAAACCGCGATAGAAATGGCTGGTGCGGTCGTGCAGTTCGACCGTGTCGATGCTGCACAGCCGCCCGGTCGGCAGCTTCGTCACCAGCACGACGTCGTCGTTCAGCGATTCGGCGCCGGTAGTGGGCCGGTTGACCCACAAGGTGCCGCCGATGCGATAGACGATCGCGGTCTTGTCGATCACCTGCGAATCGCTGACCGAGGACAGGGTGATGCAATCCTGCGGCTCGCCGGCGGTGCGGCCTTCGAGCAGTTTGGCGAGCTGCGCCTCGGGCGCGAGCTTCTCTTTCGCGACGGCTGGCGTCGCGGCGAGCGCCGTGGCGGCGATGAGGACGGGAACAAGCGAACGCATGGCTCGACTCCTTAGGTTGTTATCCTCACCCTCGGTTCGCTCTAGCCGCATCCGCGTGAACCGGGCCTGACTCGTCGGTCAGCACGCTCCGTCGGGCAATGGTATGCCGAGCGGCCCCTTGCACTTCTTCTTCCTGGGCTTTTCGGCCGGCGCGCTCGCGTCGCCGGCACCGCCTGCCGCGCCCATGCCCCCGAAATCAGCGCCGATCATCAGCATGGTGTGCGAACGGAAGCGCACCTTCGCCGTCCAGTCGATGTTCCACACCGCATTGCCCGCGGGCTTCGGCGGATAGGCGAAGTTGGCCTCTGGCCCAAAGGCGTTGAGGTTGCCCATCAGCATCTCGCCCGACGCCTTCTTGACCTCGGCGGGGATCTGGCAGCTCGTCTGCGTCGGCGGCATCACGATCTTCTTAGTGACCAGATTGGCGACGACCGAGGGCGGCAGCCAGTCCCACAGCCCGCCGCCGAATTCGCGCGCGCTGCTGCTCGTCCACCACACCATGTCGCCGCCGGCGCCGCCGCGGTCCATGCCCCCGAAGGCCCAGGCGACATAGCCGGTCGCGGGCGCAAGCTGGTTCCAGCGGATCAGGATCGACCCGTCCGCCTGCTGCGCGGTCGAGGCATTCAGCGCGGGCATATAATCCTGCGCGAGGGTGAAGCTGATGTCGGGGCCGACATTGCCCGCGATGCGGTGCGCGCCGAGCAGCGACGAATCCTTCGGCGGCTGCTTCGACGATTTGCTGTTCGGCCATCCGGCGTAGGATTTGCTGTTGCCCGTCGTCACCTCACGAATGCGCGGGACGGTGGAGGTGAACAGGTTCGGCGGCATCTGTCCCGCCGCCAGTTTCGCGAAGTCGATGATCACCGGCTGTCCGGGCCCGGCCTTGGCGCCGCAGCCCCAGAACAGCAGCATCCGGCCCTTCGGGCGCTCGAACCCGTCGGGCATCGTGTCGCTGGTTTCCTCGCGCGGCGCCCATTTGCCGGGCTCGGGGCCGAGCAGGGGCACCGACTTGCCGAGTTTCGTCTGCGGCTCGAAATAATGGTCGGCGCGCACCGGCGGGCTGGTCGGCGCCTGATTCGATCCGAGCCGGAGGTCGAGCGTATGCGCCACCTTGCTGTCGGGACCGCCGCCCAACATCATGCCGAGCGCGCTGCCCATGCCGCCGCCGCCGGCCGCCATCGCGGCGAAGCCCGACGCGGTCGCGACGTCCATCTCATAGCGTTCCTTGGGGCCGCTCGTCTTTTGCGCCGATCCCGGAACGGCGGCGAGCATCGCGGCGATCGCCGCCACGGAAACGAAATGCAGACTCGAACGCATGTCAATCCTCCCCTGTCATCGGGATCAATCCCGGCGGATGGCGCGGCCCGAATATTCTTGTGCTTTATGGGCTTATAGGCTGCCCGGCCCAAAGCGCCAAGCCAATGACGCACATCACAGGCGCGTCGTTCAGGGGATGGGGCGGGGTGGGCCGTCAGGCCGTCCCGCCCACCGTCAGGCCGCTGACCAGCAGCGTCGGCTGGCCGACGCCGGCGGGGACGCTCTGGCCGCCCTTGCCGCAGATGCCGATGCCCTCGTCGATCGCCATGTCGTTGCCAATGCCGACGACCTTGGTCAGCACGCTCGGGCCGTCGCCGATCAGCGTCGCGCCCTTGATCGAATCGCCGATCCGGCCGTTCTCGATCCTGTAGGCCTCGGTGCAGGAAAAGACGAATTTGCCCGACACGATGTCGACCTGCCCGCCGCCGAAGCTCTTGGCGAAGATGCCGGTCTTGACGCGGCTCAGCAGTTCGGCGGGATCGTCGCTGCCGCCGCGCATGAAGGTGTTGGTCATCCGCGGCATCGGCGCGTGGGCAAAGCTTTCGCGGCGGCCGTTGCCCGTCGGCTCGGCGCCCATCAGCCGCGCGTTGAGGCGGTCCTGCATATAGCCCTTGAGGATGCCGTCCTCGATCAGCACCGTCTCGCCGGTCGGCGTCCCCTCGTCGTCGATCGACAGCGAGCCGCGGCGGCCGCCGCCAACCGGGCTTTCGAGGCTGCCGTCGTCGACTACGGTGACGCCGGGGGCGGCGACGCGCTCGCCGATGCGGCCCGAAAAGGCGCTGGTGCCCTTGCGGTTGAAATCGCCCTCCAGCCCGTGGCCGACCGCCTCGTGCAGCAGCACGCCGGGCCAGCCGGGGCCGAGCAGCACGGTGAACTCGCCCGCCGGGGCATCGACCGCGCGCAGGTTGACGAGCGCCTGGTCGAGCGCCGCGTCGATCGCGCGGTTCCACTGCGCCTCCTCGAACAGATGGTCGTACATGTAGCGGCCGCCGAGCCCGAAATAGCCGCTTTCGCGCCGGCCGTTCTCCTCGACGACGATGCTGACGTTCAGGCGGACGAGCGGCCGGATGTCGGTGGCGAGGAAGCCGTCGGCGCGGACGATCTCGACCACCGACCAGCTTCCCGCAAGCGCGACCGACACCTGCACGACGCGCGGGTCGCGCGCGCGCGCGGCGGCGTCGACCTTCTGGCAGAGATCGACCTTCTTCGCGAAGGGAATGAGGTCGAGCGGATTCGCCTCGTCATAGAGGTGGCGGTTGGTGCGCGGCGGCGGCGCGGCGTGCGCCTGCCTTGCGGGGTCGAGCAGCGCCAGCGTCTCGGCGGCGCGGCGGATCGCGCCGGCGCTGATGTCGCTCGCATGCGCGAAGCCCGTCATCTCGCCCGACACGGCGTGCAGGCCGAAACCGGCGTCGGTCGAATAGTCGGCGGTCTTGAGCCGCCCGTCGTCGAAGCCGAAGCTCTCGGTCGCGCGATATTGCAGGTAGAGTTCGCCATCGTCGGCCTGGGCGAGCGCTTCGCGCGCAAGGCGCTGTGCGAGATCGGGATCGAGCGCGTCGGCACGATAGAGGAAGCGGCGGGGGTCGGTCGGGCTTGTCATCGCCCCGATATAGGCGGGTCGGCGCGCCCGCGAAAGGGCGCGATCCGAATTTGGCTGCCGACCTCAGTCGTGATCGGCGACGCCGCCGATCAGCACGAAGCGGCGATCGCAATAGCCGCAGTCGATGAAGCCGTCGTCGGGATCGATCTCCAGCCACACGCGCGGGTGGCCGAGCGCGGCATGAGTGAGGCCGTCGCCTGTGCCGTCGCAGGCGATGCGGGTTTTCGAGACGCGAAGCGTTTCGGGGGCGGGGGCAGCGTTGGTCATCGCCGGCGCCCATAGCAAGCGCGGCGGGCCTCGGCAATCGGCTGCGGACGGTCAGAGATAGTCGAGCGTGATGGTGAAGCTGCCGCTGTAATCGCCCGGTGCCTGATTCGCGTTGACCTCGAGCGTCGCGCCGACCGGAAAGTTGAAATTGCCGAGCGTGGAGGTGATGCGAAAGCGCGTCGGCGCGGTCGACAGCATCGCGGTCGGCGTGCTGCCGATCTCGAAATCGCGCACGCGCATCCGCTGGCCGGGCCCGGTGATCCAGATGCTGTTGGCGCCGAGCGAGATGTTGACCTGCCGGTTATAGCTGCCGAGGCCGGCGAAGCGCGCCGGTTCGCCGCCGCCGCCGGCCAGCGTGACGCCGCCGGTGCGCGTGCGCGCGCCGTCGGGGGCGACGCGCACCGTTCCGGCGCCGATCGCCGCGACGATGTCGCCAAAATCGAGGTCGCTCACCTTGAAGAAGGACAGCGGCCGCAGCACGATGGCGTCCGCTTCGCCCTGGGCGCTGGCCTGGGCGAAGGCCGGCGCGCCGATGGCCGGGGCCATGGTGAGCGCGCAGGCGGCGATGCCGCGCAGCAGGGGCTGCGGGGATAGGGTGTGTCTGGTCCTCACCCGCTTTCCTCTAGCGGCGATGTCGGAAAATAGCGTTGCCCATCGTGGTAAAGAAATGCTTGCCGTCCAGCCCCTTTCGTCCGCGCGGGGCGAAGGCTATGGAGGCGCGATGAGTGAAGCCGCGATCCGCATCGACGCCGTCTCCAAAATCTATGCCGGCGGCAAGCAGGCGCTCGACCATGTCAGCTTCGAGGTGCCGCGCGGGCAGATATTCGGCCTGCTCGGCCCCAATGGCGCGGGCAAGTCGACGCTGATCAACATCCTCGCCGGATTGATCAACAAGACGAGCGGCCGCGCCAGCATCTGGGGCTTCGACATCGACGCCGATCCGCGCAACGCCAAATATTCGATCGGCATCGTGCCGCAGGAAATCGTCTTCGACCCCTTTTTCACCCCCTATGAGACGCTCGAGATCCAGGCCGGGCTCTATGGCGTGCCGAAGGCGCAGCGCATTTCGGACGAACTGCTCGCCGCGGTGCACCTCGCCGACAAGCGCGACGCCTACGCCCGCACCCTGTCGGGCGGGATGAAGCGCCGCCTGCTCGTCGCCAAGGCGATGGTCCACTCGCCGCCGATCATCGTCCTCGACGAACCGACCGCCGGGGTCGACATCGAGCTTCGCCAGCAGCTCTGGGACTATGTCCAGCGCCTCAACGACCGCGGCGTCACCGTGGTGCTGACCACCCATTATCTGGAAGAGGCCGAGGAGCTGTGCGATCGCATCGCGATCATCAACCACGGCCGGCTGATCGCCAACAAGCCGACGCGCGAGATGGTCGACATGGCGCGCGAGAAGGTGGTGGTGGTCACGCTCGACCGCGACGTCACGGTGCTGCCGTCGCACCCCGCCTTCGACCGGGTCGAGCGCGAGGGCGAGCGCGGGCTCGCCATCGCCTACAACAAGGACCGGATGAATGCGGGCGAGGTGCTCGCGGCGGTGAATGCGATGGGCCATGGCATCGTCGACGTCTCGACGCGCGAAGCCGATCTGGAGGACGTGTTCCTGAACCTGACGCGGGCGGCGAATGGATGAAAGCAGCGCTTTTCCTCCCCTCCCGCAGGCGGGAGGGGCCGGGGGTGGGCCTGTCCGCAAGTTTCGCCCGCGCGAGACGCTGAAAGCGCAAAGGCTTCGCCGGGAAGCCACGCCGTCCGAACGAATATTATGGCGCGCATTGTCCAGGCGCCAGCTCGAAGGCTGGAAATTCAGCAGGCAAATGCCGATAGGCCCCTATGTGGCCGATTTTCTTTGTCGCGAAGCAAAGCTGGTCGTCGAACTCGATGGTATCTCTCATGAATCGCGACAGGATGAAGATCGGCGCAGGGATGGCTATCTGCGCTCGCAAGGGTATCAGACGCTACGTTTTGCAAACGCCGATGTTGTGTCGAATCTGGAAGGTGTGTTGATGGCGATTCTTGCCGCGTTGAATTCGGGCCCACCCCCGACCCCTCCCGCCTGCGGGAGGGGAGGCGCATGACCGGAGCAGCATCCCACGACGTCATCATCATCGGCTCCGGTGCCGCGGGGCTGACCGCGGCGATCAGCCTTGCCGACCATTGCCGGGTGCTCGTCCTCGCCAAGGGCAATCTGACCGGCGGGTCGACCGCCTGGGCGCAGGGCGGGATCGCGGCGGTGCTCGACGCCGGCGACACGTTCGAAAATCATATCGAGGACACGATGGTCGCGGGCGCGGGGCTCAACCGGCGCGAAACGGTCGAGTGCGTCGTCGAGAATGCGCCGCATGCCATCGAACGGCTGATCCAGATGGGCGTCCCCTTCAACATGGAAAAAGGCGCGCTGCATCTGACGCGCGAGGGCGGGCATTCGCACCGCCGCATCGTCCATGTCGACGACGCGACCGGCTGGGCGGTGCAGGCGGCGCTGCTCAAGACGGCGGAGGAGCACCCGAACATCACGCTGCTGCCGGGACAGGCGTGCATCGACCTGATCACCGGCCGGCACGAGGAACGCTATTCGGGGTCGGGCCGCGTCTGGGGCGTCTATGCGCTCGACGAGGCGACCGGGCAGGTCCACGCGCATGTCGGCCGCGCGACGATCCTCGCCAGCGGCGGGGCGGGGCGCGTCTATCAATTCTCGACCGCGCCGCGCGGCGCGACCGGCGACGGCATCGCGATGGCGTGGCGCGCGGGCGCGCGCGTCTCCAACATGGAGATGATGCAGTTCCACCCGACCTGCCTCTACAATCTGGAGGTCAAGAATTTTCTGATCACCGAGGCGGTGCGCGGCGAAGGCGGGATATTGAAGCATCCGGTGACTGGCCACCGCTACATGCCCGATTACGACCCGCGCGCCGAACTGGCGCCGCGCGACGTCGTCGCGCGCGCGAACGACGACCAGATCAAGCGCTACGGCCTCGACTATGTCCACCTCGACATCAGCGACCGCGATCCCGCTTTCGTCGCGGGGCATTTCCCGAACATCCACGAAAAGCTGCTGACGCTCGGCATCGACATGACGACGGGGCCGATCCCGGTGGTACCGGCGCAGCATTATACATGCGGCGGAGTATTGATCGACCTCGCCGGGCGCACCGACCTGCCCGGCCTCTACGCCGCGGGCGAATGCACCGAAAGCGGGCTGCACGGCGCGAATCGCCTCGCGTCGAACAGCCTGCTCGAATGCTTCGTGTTCGGCGAGGCGGCGGCACGCGACATCGTCGCGCGCTGGGACGCACTCGACGCGCCCCCGGCGATCCGCCCGTGGGACGAAAGCCGCGTCACCGATTCGGATGAAGAGGTGGTCATCAAGCAGAACTGGACCGAGATTCGCCGCTTCATGTGGAATTACGTCGGCATCGTCCGCACGACCAAGCGGCTCGAACGCGCGCAGCACCGCATCAACATGCTGACGCACGAGATCGAGGATTATTACGGCCATTTCCGCGTGACGACCGACCTGATCGAACTGCGCAACCTGCTACAATGCGCCGAACTGATCGTCCGCAGCGCCCTCCACCGCAAGGAAAGCCGCGGGCTGCACTATACGCTCGACTATCCCGACATGCTGCCCGAGGCGGTCGACACGGTCTTGGTGCCTTGAGGTTGGCGTAGGAAAATCTCACGCAAAGGCGCGAAGGCGCAAAGAAGAAAATATGTCAGCCGCGATAATTGTTCGCGACGCGCCGGATGCCCTCTTTGAAGGTTTCACCGCCAAAGTTAATGAGCAGGCCGAGCGGAAGGTCGAGCAGGCGAAGATAGGTCAGCACCTGTTTGCCGTGCAGCGGCGATAGCCGCTCCACCGATTTGAGTTCGACGAGCAATTTTCCGTCGATCAGAAGGTCGGCCCGAAAGCCTTCGGGCAATTCGACGCCATCATAGCGGATCGGAATCGGCGCCTGTCTCTGAACGCCGAGGCCACGACGTGCGAGTTGGTCGAACATGATCGCCTCATAGACCGATTCGAGCAGTCCCGGACCCAGATTCTTGTGCAAATGAAATCCGCAATCGACGGTGATTCTCGCCAATTCCTCGATATCCAATATCGCCCCTCCTTTGCGCCTTCGCGCCTTTGCGTGAGATTTTCTCTATCCGAACCCCTCGCTCAGAAACTGTTCCGCCAGCGCCGCGTGGAGCGCCGCGCCGCGTGCCATGACCTTTTCGTCGAGCACCATGCGGTTCGAATGCAGGCCGCAGCACGACCGCCAGTCGCTGCCTGCCTCGCTCGCGCCCAGCCAGAACATCGCGCCGGGCACCTTTTCGAGGACGTAGGAGAAATCCTCCGCGCCCATCACCGGATTGTCCATCGTCAGCCACGCCGCCTCGCCGAACGTCGATTCGACCACCGACTGGCCGAAGGCGACGGCGCGGCTGTCGCAGATGGTGACGGGGAAGCCTTCCTCGATATCCACCTCGGCGGTGCAGCCGTGCGCTTCGGCGATCGCGGGGGCGAGGCGCTTCAGTTCCTTCGCGACCATCGCGCGGCAGTGCGGCGACAGGGTGCGGATCGTGCCGAGCATCTCGGCCGTTTCTGGGATGATGTTGTACGTCGTACCCGCCGCGATCTTCGCGACGGTGACGACCGCGGGGTCGAAGACCGAGACGCGGCGCGTCACCATCGTCTGGATCGCGGTGACGATCTCGCAGGCCACGGGAATCGGGTCGACCGCGTCCTGCGGCATCGAGGCATGGCCGCCCGCGCCCTTGACGGTGATCTGGAGCACGTCGGACGAGGCGAGCAGCGGCCCGGCGCGCCCGGCGAAGACGCCGTGCGGTGCGTTGGGCATGATGTGGAGCGCGAAGGCAGCATCGGGCAGCGGATCGAGCAGGCCGTCCTCCAGCATGAAGCGCGCGCCGTGGTGCCCCTCCTCGCCCGGCTGGAACATGAACATCACCGTGCCGGCCAACCGCTCGCGCGCCGCGCACAGCAGCTTTGCCGCGCCGACGAGCATCGCGACATGGGTGTCGTGCCCGCAGGCGTGCATCGCGCCGCTGGTTTCGGACGTGAAATCGAGTCCGGTGTCCTCGACCAGCGGCAGCGCGTCCATGTCGCCGCGCAGCAGCACGGTGCGGCCGTTGGCGGGGCCGCGGAGGATGGCGACCAGGCCGGTGGTCGACGGCCCCTCGCGCAGTTCGAGCGGCAGTCCGGCGAGTGCATCCTTGATCTTCGCGAGCGTCTTCGGATTCTGCAGGCCCAGCTCGGGTTCGCGGTGGATCGCGCGGCGCAGGGTGACGAGGTCGTCGAGAAGCGTCTCGGCTTCGGTGGGCCAGCCTCGGGCCATGTCGGTCATGTTGATATTTCTCCAGACGAAAGATGCGCGGCGAAACGGCAATGCTGCGCCGCGCGGACTCGCGCGTCAAGCCGGACCGCCGCGCCGCGGGGTGCGGCTGGCATCGACGATCGAAATTGGGGCTCGATTTCCGCGTCGCGGCGCTTAAGGTCGCGCCCCATGACCAGAACCATGCTCCTCGGCGGCCTTGCCGCCCTCGCCCTTGTTTCCGTTCCCGCCGCGGCGCAGTCGTCGCCCGAGGCGGTCGCCGAGGCCGCGCTCAAGGCCGCGCCGGTGTTCGACGGCCACAACGACGTGCCCTGGGCGCTGCGCGGGCGCGTGGGCAACATGATCAACGATTTCGATTTCCGCGACACGCAGCACACCGCGAAGCCCGGCGCGACGCCGCCGGTTCAGCCGATGCACACCGATCTTGCGCGGCTGCGCAAGGGGCGCGTCGGCGCGCAATTCTGGTCGGTCTACGTCCCGTCGAACGACGATGAATCCGAAGCGGTCGTGCAGACGCTCGAACAGATCGACGTGATGAAGCGGCTCATCGCGCGCTATCCCGACGACCTCGCTCTGGCGACGAATTCGGCCGAGCTCGAAAAGGCGATGAAGGCGGGCCGGATCGCCGGCATGCTGGGGATGGAAGGCGGCCAGTCGATCGCCTCCTCGCTGGCGGTGCTGCGCGACATGTATGCGCTCGGCGCGCGCTACATGACGCTGACGCACGGCCGGGCGACCCCGTGGGGCGACAGCGCCACCGATGCGCCGGTGCACGACGGGCTGACCGATTTCGGGCGCCAGGTGGTGCAGGAGATGAACCGCCTCGGCATGATCGTCGACCTCAGCCACACCAGCGAGGCGACGATGAAGGACGCGCTCGAAGCGTCGCGCGCGCCGGTGATGTTCAGCCATTCGGGAGTGCGCGGGATCAACGATCATCCGCGCAACGTCCCCGATTCGGTGCTCCCGCTCGTCAAGGCGAACGGCGGCATCGTCATGGTCGTGCTGCTGCCCGGCTTCCTCGATGCCGACGTCCGCGCGCACGGCCTGTCGCGCACCGCCGAGCAGGCGCGGCTGAAGGCGCAGTATCCGGGCGATCCCGCCGCGGCGAAAAGGGCGCTGGCCGACTGGGACAGGGCGAACCCCGCGCCGACGACCGATGTCGCGAAGGTGGCCGACCATGTCGACTATCTGAAGAAAGCGATCGGGGTCGACCACATCGGGCTCGGCGGCGATTATGACGGTATGGATTCGGCGCCGGTCGGGATGGAGGACGTGTCGGGCTATCCGGCGCTATTCGTCGAGTTGGCGAAGCGCGGCTACACGCAGGCCGAGCTTCAGAAGATCGCCAGCGGCAACATGCTGCGCGTGCTGAAGGCGGTCGAGACCTATGCCGCGAGCCGCAAGGGGCAACCGCCGATCGAAACCCCGGTCGTGAAATAGCGCTGCGCGCTATGGTCGGCGTGCGCGCTCGCGGGCGTGCCGTCGCCCGAACGGCCATTCGATTGCGCCGCTCGTCCATAGCGCCCACCAGATGATCAGAGGTTGTGCGGCGAGGCGCGGCGCGTGATATCCCCAGCCCAGCGTCGTGCCGTCGATCGCGATATGATGAACCGCATGATGCACATTGGCGGGCCAGACGCACAGCGCATAGAGGGCGAGCGCCCAGCCGGCCGTCCGGCGCATGGCGGGAAAAAGCAGCCCCGCTGCCCCTGCAATCTCCGCAATGCCGGTCGCCGCGACGACGAAAGCGGGCTGCGGCACCCACGGCGGGGTGATGGCGAGGAAGGGCGCGGGCGTCGCCAGATGTCGGTAGCCCGCATAGGCATAAGCGAGCGCGAGCAGCCAGCGCAGCGCCGCGCGGGCGTGCTCCATCAGCGGCCGATAGCGGCGAGCATCGCCTCGACGCTGGTGAACTTCTCGCGCGGATTGCCGTCGAGCGCGGCCTTGACCTCGGCGTCCTCGATCCGCCGCCAGTCGCGGAAGGTGACGGGCGTCACGCCGCGGCTCGCGAGCAGCGCGTCGAGGCCGGGTCGCCCCGCCTTGCCGGCGCCGCGGCCGATGTCCGCGAGCACCATCTCGGCGATGTGCATGCCGTCGGGCTTGTTGGTGCCGATCGTCCCGCTCGGTCCGCGCCGCGCCCAGCCGACGCAATAGAGGCCGGGCAGGATGCGCCCCTCGTCGTTGGCGAAGCGGCCGCGGCCATGCTCATAGGGGACGCCGGGGATCGGCGGCGTCTGGTAACCGATGCAGCTGATCACCAGCCCCGCCTCGATCGCGTAGCGCTCGCCGGTGCCGTGGCTGCGCAGTTCGGCGTCGAGTTCGGTCTTCTCGACGATGACGCGCTGGACGCGGCCGTTCCCGCTCTCGGTGCCCTCGATCGCGACTGGCATGGCGAAGAAGTCGAAATCGATCGTCACCGGCTTGGCGACCGGATTGGCGGCGAAACTGCGCAGATGCGTCACCGACTTGCGCATGCCGGGTTCGAGCATCGCATCGTCGCCCTCCTGCGGCAGGTCGGCGGGGTCGACGCGCGGGCTGGCGCGCTCGAGATGGCCCAGCTCGCCAAGCTCCTTCGGCGTCATCGCGATCTGGTGCGGGCCGCGGCGGCCGAGGATGTGGATATGCCGCACGCCGCTCGCCGCCAGCGCTTCGCGCGCGTGCGCGACGATGTCGCTGCCGGCGAACTCGGCGGGCGTCTTGGCGAGGATGCGCGCGACGTCGAGCGCGACATTGCCGTTGCCGATCACCGCGACGCCGGGGGCGTCGAGCGGCGGATTCAGGTCGGCGAAATCGGGGTGGCCGTTGTACCAGCCGACGAAGGCCGCGCTGCCGATCACGCCCGGGCGGTCGGCCCCCGGAATCGCGAGCGGCCGGTCGTGCGGCGCGCCGGTGGCGAGCACGACGGCGTCGTAAAGATCGGTCAGTTCGTCGATGCCGACATCGCTGCCGACCGCGACATGGCCGACGAAGCGGACATTGTCGGTCAGCGCGACGCCTTCATAGCGCCGCGACACCGCCTTGATCGACTGATGGTCGGGGGCGACTCCGGTGCGGATCAGGCCATAGGGGACGGGCAGGCGGTCGATGACGTCGATCGCGATATCGTCGGCTTTCTGCAAGGTTTCGGCGGTATAATAGCCCGCCGGGCCCGACCCGACGATCGCGACATGACGCATCAGTCCACCTCCATCGGCGGGGCCTGCACCCGGGGAGCGGCCCCATTGTTATCGACGCGATGCTAGCGGCGATTCGCGCGAGGGCAAGCGTGCTTGTGCATGGGCGTACCGGCCTTGACAGGACGGTCGCGCAATCATATTGCGCCCGCCTCATTGCCCCGTCGTCTAATGGTAAGGGTGACGCGTGGCCAATGTTTTCAATAACATAGCTGGTTAACTCCGCGCGATTTTGCGACGAAATGCGGATTTCGTCACACCGCGCCGTTCGTCGTCGTCACAGTTAAAAGCCCCGACGCATCGCTGCGCCGGGGCTTCTACGAGGGAGATCCCAGGCCGAAAGCAGCAGCGCCTGGATTCGCGAGAAGGCTACCCCCCTGTATCGGCGCCGTCGAAAGCGCGTGACGGGCGGCGCCCATCGCCTCTAGCCGGGCGGCACAAGCGGGTTGCTGCACAGCGCCAGCCACTTGGCATTGTGCGCCAGTATCTGATCGACCGTCTTTTGCCGGTCGGCCTGGTTGCCCGGATCGTCGGCCTCGCGCCCTGCCGCCCTGGCGGCGGCGGCGATATCGGGCGCGAGCTGCGCGAAGCGGATGACGTTGAACGAGGTGCAGACGATCGAAGCCGGAGCGTCCGCGCTATCTCGCGGTGGGGGTGGGGCAGTTGCGGGGCGTGTCGCTGGTGCGCACGCACACATCATAAGCAGACTGGCCGCCGGCAGCGACAGCGGCCCCGGCCTTGTTCGCGGTTTCAGCATCTTTGAGCACTCCTTTCATCCCCTCGGCCACCGCGGTGGCGACCCCTTCGCCGCGTGCGGCCGAGGCTGCCACGTCGGTCTGGTGGTTCGTGATCGCGGTGCAGGCCCGGAAGCCCGCGACGATCGCGACCAGCAGCGCCCCGGCGATGAGGGCTTTCACCCACAGCGGAACTGCATCGAACAATCGCATCAAACTTCCTCCTGTTTGTCCGCCTGCGGGCCGTGGAGCGCGATTTGGGGCATTCGGGCCCCTCGGTCCCGTCGCCGCGCTCGCGCTTGTGCGGGTCGCTATGGCTCCGGGTTCTCCAGATTATACACGCGATTTTTCAAGCTGTTGATTTCCGTCGTCACTTCCGATGCCAGCGCCGACAGGTCGCCAGCGACGTTCCCCACTTCCGCCTCGACGATCGCCGGCACCGCCGCCGCCTGCCGCCGTGCGGCCGCCGCCGCGATCGTGACGAGGCGCGGCGATGGATTCGACCGATTGAGCGCAGCGCGCTGCATCACGCCTTCTCCACCTTCGCAAAGCGTTCGGTGAGGCGGGTCATGCGAGCGCCCATCCAATGCCGAAATAGACCATCCAGACGAAGAGCGTCCCGACGAGCGACATGAGCGCGATGAAGGCGCCGCCCATATCCGGTAGATACCCGCCTCGCGTGGGTTCATATCGTAGCAGCGGAACCCATGCTGCGATTGTCAGCGCCAGAGGCAGCAACCACCAACCGAAATCTATCGTGAACGTCATCCTTCACCTCCCTCTGCCGAAGCCTTGCCGAAGTAATATCCGACCACCAGTCCAGCGAGAGTGTTCACGCCGCCGACGAGCTGGATGATGCTGTCCCGATTGTCCGCGGGGATCGCGACAAAGGTCATCACGATCACCGCTCCGCCGAACAGCGCGAGGACGAGCAGCGCGATCAGGAAGCGCTGGAGGTTCCGGGTAAGCCAGGTCATCGTGCCCATTCTCCCGTCTTGCCGTGCAACCATGAGAGGAACTGGCCCACGGTCTTGCCCTTGAGGATCGTCGGGTTTGCAGCCGTCGCCGCCGGACCTGCGATCAGGTCGGCGCGATCGTGCACGTCGGCGTCAATCACCTTTGCCGCGGTGGCAGGTCCGAAGAAGTGAGCCGCATAGAGCGAGGCCTTGTTGATCGGGATGCCCTTGGTGCGCAGGAAGGCAGCATTCTTGGCTGTGAACGTCTTGGCGCGCCCTAGTTGCTCCTCAGGCGAGGGTTTCAGGCCACCGAAGGCCTGCGACATATCCGAGCCCCACTTGCCGCCTTCGCCGATCCACGTGGCGCGGATGAACTGATAGAGGCCCGACGCGGTGGACGTCGGCGCCTTTACATAGGGACGGTTGCGGCTCTCGATCTCGGCCAGCATCGGCCAATAGTCGTCAGGAATGCCATCCGCCGGCGCAGCCTCCATCCCGAGCGCCTTCGCTACCGCCGAAGCCGTCTGCGGACCCCACTTGCCATCCGCCGGAACTCCGACGCGGCGCTGAATGTCTGCGAGGCTGATTGTCATTTACCCTTCTCCTACGATCCGAACAGCGCCGACCACGCTTTCGAAAGCGCGGCGCCGATGGTCCCGCCAGCCAGCCCGACGCCGATCAGCAGCCCGACGCCCTTATTCTTGAGCGCGGCCAGCTCGGCCTTGTCGGCCTGAAAGTCCTCGCGCAGCTTGGCGATTTCCTCGCGTGTCTCGGTGTGGACGCGCAGGCGCTCCGCTTCGGCCTTGTTCATGGCGGCGGCGATTCCTTCGACGAGGGTTTCGATACGGGCGAGGCGTTCGGCTTGGGTGGTCACAGCAGATACGCCTCGAAATAATTGTTCGCCGTAAGCCCAGCCGTCCCGGCCAGAAGATCGCGAGCAAAGGCCTCCTGCGCGCAGACCTTCACCGTGTCGCCGCGTTCGAGCGGGAAGATGCAATGCAGATCGAGCGGATAGGGGTCGGAGATTGCAGGGCCGTCCGGCGTCCTCTGGTGCAACTCGCGAAAAGGGACGGTTTCCGCGTTCTTGAAAAAGCCGAGACGGCACAGGCTGTCTGCGCCGGGCTGATACAGAAGGTGGGCATGGAGCGAATAAAGTCCCTTCGCCGGGGCCGTGAACGTCGTGCCGCTGAACAGTCCGCCCGGATCGACCAGTTCGCTCGCGAAGGTGATGGGGTTGGAGCCGTCGTAACTTGATGCCTGCACCTGCCCCGCCGCCGTGCTGACGCGCGCGATGACGGCACCGAGAGTGAGCTGACGATGTGCGAGGATCGATGAGCCGTTCGCCTTCGACGCGACCTCGGCACTGTTGCCCGACAAATTGCCTAGCAGGCGCGACAGGGTCAGCGCGCCGAAGCCGCCGGGCAAGCTGTAGAAATGGTCGATGCTGATCGACGCCATGTTCGACGAGTTGCCCCAATCGATCATTGTCGCGGGCAAGTCGCCATCGGTCGGGATGTCGAAACGGTGATGGTTCGTCATCGACAGATTGGTCACAATGGTGGCACCGCCCGTGACCAGCTCGACCGACTTGGTCGGCCATGTCACATTGCCGGTGCTGGCATCTTTGCGATAGATGTGGCGAACGACACCGAAGGACGCGTGCTGGATGCCTTCAAGCCGGATGCTCTTGAAGCAGGCGTCGAGTTCCATCGCATCGACACGCAGCCGCTGCACAGTGCCCTCGGTCGGCTTCCAGTCGAACGCGACGCCGCTGCAATATTGCGCGGACACTTGCTCGAAATGCAGCCCGGCGCCCGCCCCCTTGAAAGCACCTGCCGCGCTGAGCGCCCACAGTGTGCGGATTTTCGAGAAGTTGAATACCTGCGTCACGCTGTCAGCGTTAAAGGCATAATAAGGGCTGCCCCAGATGACCGCGCCTTCAAAGGTGCAGTCGAACACGTGCCAGCCATCGGCGGTCAGCGCATCGCCGTGCCGCTCGATAAAGATTACGTCGCCGCGAATGCCGTTCGTCGCGGTCATGACCCCGAATTGCATCGAGTTTACGCCATAGAGCAGCAGGCCGTGCCGACGGGTCGCGGAACCGCCGACGCTCGTATCCTCGAACGACAGCGGGCCGACATAGCCGCCGTGAATGAAACGGAAGCCATGGTTAGGATCGTTGTGGATCGACAATAGCGGCCCATCGGCAGTGCCGTCGCTGACCAGCGTGACCTTGCCCGACGTGGGCAGGTTGGGACCGGCAGGGCCGGGACTATCGACCGTGACGCTGTTGTCAAAGGTCCATTCCAGCGCACCCGGCGTGACCAGATAGCGCGTCTCTTCCCCGGCGCCGCCAAGCCGTCCCGGGCGGCCCGTCGCCTGCATGGCGGCGAGCAATTTCTGCAGTGGCTCCGTGTCGTTGGCGACGCCATCGCCCACAGCGCCGAAATCCTTGGCGTGCAATTCGTCGAACAGCTTGTCGGTGATCGATCGGGCAACCCCGCCCACGCCGGAAAAGATGGCCGCGACCAACGATCCGCCGAAAGGCTGCGCAAGGTCGGTGCGCAGCCCGCCGTCGGTGCCTCCGTCCGCGGCAGGATAAGGCAATCCGTCGACGCCGAAGCCGAGCAGATGTCCTGCCATTACGTCGGGCATAGGCAGCGGATGGGCGGCTGACCCGCGCGGAAACATCAGCGCCCGCGAAGCGATCAGGTCGGCCAGCTTCGACAAGTCCTGATGCGACATGACCATGTCATCGAGCTGGTTTTCCATCGCCCCGGCGTTGCCGGCGACCGCCATGCGCGGCTCATATTGCTGTTTCAGCGCCGTCGCCCGCTCGATGCGATAGGTTCGCCCGGCTTCCAACGCGATCTCGGTCAGAAAGCCGGTCGGCGGATTCGCGCGGCCGTTGCCGCCGATCGCATAATCGCTGCCCATGGTCAGCGGCGCGCCGTCGTCGGCGCTGTCGGCGCCCGCGACCAGCCGCGTCACGATCAGGTCGGATGGGACCGCCCATTTGAACGCGATCGACACCGGCGCCGCCGTGCCCGTCGCGACGAACGTCCTGCTATTATCCTGACCAGAAATGCCCATCTATACCCCGACGCTGCACAGCCGGGCCACAGGCCCAGAAAACCATGAAGCGTGCGGGGGTGGGCGTCGCACGATCCCGCTAGGGATGTCGTTCGAATAATCCTGTCAGGATCATTTTGCAAGCGTGTTACCAGCCCGCGGGCAGGCCTTCGCTCCCTGCGTCGGCCGTTCCGCCGGCCCACGCATTCCCAAGATCGGGCAAGCGCGCCGCGCCCAGCCCCTCGCCGGGCGGCAGCCAGAAGGCCGTGCCTTCCTTGTCGGCGCGTTTCACCTGCTTGGCGTAAAATTCGTCGGCTTCGGGATCGATCAGGCGCTGGATCGCATCCATCACGCCGCGCTGCCACACCTGCCGCAGATACCAGAGGTTGCCGCCAGGCGTCTCGTAGCGAACGATGTTCGAAAGGTCGCGGCCGATACGCGTGTTCGTCGCCGGATCGCCGTCGAGCGCGCGCGCCGCGTTGCCGATCGTCAATTGCCCGACGCTCGCGCCCGTCTGCGCCAGCGGCCCCAGCAGCGTCTGCGCCAGCCCGCCGCCAAAGCTGTTCGTGCTGTTGTAGAGCAGGTCGCCGAACAGCCCGAGCCCGCCCGATTGGACGATCGCCTTGCCCAGGAATTTCGGGTCGTCCATCGGCATCGGGTCTTTCCCGCTCGCGATGCTCTTGAGCTGCGCCGACAACGCGCCGCCGGCGACGAGCAGGGTGAACAGGCCAATACCATAGCTCGTCTTGCCCCACGCTCCGGGCTGGTCGAGCATCCGGCGGCCGTGCAGGTTGATCATCGCCATCGGAAAGCTCTTGAACAACAGCGCCGATTTGGCGATTTCGCCCTTCCACGTCCCCGGTCGAAACATGCTGTTCATCTGCGTCCGCGTGCGGATGTCGGGCATCATCACCGCATAGTCGGTTTCGGCCAGCACCATCTGCAACATGCGCTCGGCAACGCCGCGATCCTTGACGTCGTCGGGCAAAATCCAGCGGCTGCCGCGTTCCTCGCGCGGCTTCGTCGCGCGCCAGATGTCCCAATCGCGCGGAGACAGGCCATGGCCCTGCATCTGCCGCTGCAACGCGGGGTCGAGGTCGGTAAAGGCCCGCTCGCGCATCGCCGACAAATGCCCGAAAAACTCCATCCCGAACGCCCACTGGCCGTTGCGCGTATGGCGCGCGAGCCCCTGCGACCGCAGCACGAAATCGGCGACGCGGCGCGATATCTCGCCCGTCAGTTCCTCGCCGGTATAGCGATAGCTCGCGCTCGACAGCGCCAGCCAATCGTCGGTGACGAGGCCCAGCCGCACCGCCAGTTCGCGGTCGGCCGCGTTCGCCGGATTCCACAGGCTCATGTAGCGGCCGAGCGCGCGCATCACCGGCACGCGGTTATAATGCGCCGTCACCATCATCGTCGCGAAATCGGGAACGACGGACAGGACCGCGCTGCCCAGCTTTGCCGCCGTCTGCGACGCGCGCACGCCGGAAAAGGTCAGAGCCAGGCGCCGACTGTCGGGCACCTTGTTCGCGGCCGTCAGCTCGTCGAAAATGTCCTGGAGGCGGTTGGCATAGCCCGACACCTTGTCGATTTGCGCCTGCGATCCATGCTCGCCGATGCTCTTCGCGATCCATTCTTTCTGGAAGCGGATCATCGCCGCGGGGTTCGGCCCCATCGACTCCATCAGCGCAATCTCGCGCGCCATCGACGACACATGGCCGACGAAGATGTCATAGATATTGTCGTTGCCGCCGAACCGCTGCTGATAGTTCAACCAGTCGTCGGCATTGGCGAAATGGATCACGCGTGCATCCGCGCGCTGATTCGCCATCGATCCGCCGAAATTGGCGCCGGGCTTTGCGCTGTCGGCGCCGTCGCTCCAGATGCCGTCGAACACCCCGCGCAGCAATCGCTCGCGGCGCTCACCCGATGCGAAATTGCCAAGCTCGATGTCGCGCACGCGCGCGTTCTCGATCTCGGGCCGCGCACGCCACAACACCCACGCCTCTTCCTTGTCGGGCGAGAGCGCACGGACAAGCCGGCTGTCGTGCCGCTGGGGAAAGACATAATCGTCCAGCTTCGCGGTATGCCCGCCCGCCGCGTTGCGCCGCTCGCGCAGCGCGTCCATCGTCGCGCCCATCGCGTCGGCCAGTTCCTTCGCATTCAGGTCGCCGGTCGATTCGCCGAACCGCTCGCGCAGCGCCAGCATCAAGTCATCGCGATGCCGAACCTCGCCCAGCAGGTTACGGCGATGCCGTTCGAGCATCTTGGAAAAACCGGCAAGATAGGAGTTGCGCACCGCGTCGACCCGCTTGTCGAGATTTTCCAGCCAGGCGCGCGCCGCAAACGGGTCCATCGGCGCATCGGCGCCGCCCACGCGCCCCTGCATGTCGGCCAGCCAGTCCGACTGCGCCTTGGCGGCCTGCGCCGCGACCCGCTTCTTATAGGCGAACTCGCGTTCGATCGCCGCGACCGTCTCCGTCGTCGCGCGCGCCTTCGCGGCCGCGTCGCCAAGTTCGTGATCATAGCGATTGAGCAGCGTCTCATAGATCGCCCGCGCCCGCACCGCGCGCTGCCCGGTCAGCGTGCCGTTGTCGATCAGGTCGGGGATGCAGATACTTAGAGACATTGCTTGATCGCCTCGATTTCCGCCGCTTCGGCGTCCAGCTCGGCCGCGATATCGGCCCAGCTTCGCGGGTCGCCATTCTCGTCGAGATAAAAGGCGACTGGATCCGGCGCGGCACCATCCCCCGCGCCGTGCAGCGCGTCCATGTCGTGCGTCACGCTAGCGGAAAGTGCGGCCGTCAGACCGTCGTCGATGCCGTTCCCGTCTGCGGCGGAGGCGATGTCCTCGACGTCGACAGCGCCAGCAGGCGCGCCGCGCGCGCCGCCTTCGCGCGCGTCTCGGGCGTCAACCGCGAATCGCTCGCCGCCGCTGTCAGGCTCGACGCTGTCGAGGTATCGGGCAAAGGCATCATCATAGTCCCCGCTTTCATAGCGCATGTCGTCGAGCGCGTCCACGATCGCGTCATGCGTCAGCGCCGCCAGCGCCTCGTCCTCGTTTGCTATGTCCTCACGCAGCATCAGCCGCGCCAGCGCGTCCACATCGTCGGGCGTCAGGTCGACATCCTGATAATTCGCCCACTCCAGCATATGCGCGCGCATGTCGGCCAGCGTTTCCGGCGCGACCCATTGGTCGATCGTCGAAAGGTCCGCCAGCGGAACCATGTCCCGCCGCGCATCGGCGCCCGCCATGCCCCGTTCCAGGTAAGACAAAGTCTCCGCGACCGTCGGCCGCCCGCCGCCGGCGCCGCGCAGATAGCCCGCCTCGAACAGCATTTCGCCCGCGCGGTCGATCGCCATCCCGCCCTGGCGCACCAGCGGTCCCGCCGCAGGGACCATCACCGACTGGCGGCGCGGCGCGGGAACGCGCTTGCCGGTGAGCGGATCGGTGCGCGCCTGCACAGCATCGATGCCGAACCGCTCGATCAGTTCATGCCCTTCGTCGTCGGCGATCCCACCCGCCCGCGCGATGAACCGAAAGGCATCGACAGGGGCGCGGTCGACCGGCGCGCGGCGAAAGCTGCCGTCGGCGCGCTGGACGAGCAGGCTCTTTTCAGTCGCGGCGATCCGCTCCAGCGCGCGGCGCACTTCGGCTTCGCTGGCATCGAGGCGATCGGCGATGCCTTTCAGGTCCGACAGCCGCGCCGTCCCGGCGATCTCGCTCCGCAACTGCGGCACCAGCGCCATCTCGCGGTCGGTCAGACCGTCCACGGCGTCGGCACCGCGCGGGGGCAGTAGGGCGATGTCGGGCACTCCCGCGTCGACAGGCACGATGTCCTGGTCGATCGCGGCCGCGATGCGCTGTTCCGATTCCGCGTCGCGCACCGCGCGCGCTGCATCCTGTTCGGCGTTAAGCCGGTCGATGTCCGCCTGCACCGCCGCGACGGCGTCGATGCCGCCATCTTCGGCCAACTCGGCGCGGGCGCCAGCGCGGCGCGGCGGCGGCTCGCTCATCTTGCGGTGCGCCCAGCGAATGACATCGCCAGCCGTCATCCCGCGCATCCACGGATTGGCCTTGACCACGCTCGCCCCCAGCACGTCGGCCGCCAGCGCGTCGGCATCGGCAGCGAACAGCTTGCGCGCGCCGCCCTGCCCGGCGAAATGGGTCAGATACAAATTGCCCGCCGTCTCGGCCTCGCCGACCGAGCGCAGGAAGCGCGCATTGTCGGCGGTCAGGTCATCCATCAGCGTTTCCTGCAAGACGCCGTCGGAGCGCTTGGCAAGGATTTGCGCGTCGTTCAGCCCTTGCGATCCGAACCGCCGCTTGTAGTAAGCCAGCCACGTCCCGCTGGTGAACTGATACCGCCCCGTCGCCGACGATAGCGGATTGCGCGCAATGTCGGGATTGGCCGCGCCCCCCGATTCGGCCTGCCGGATGCGCGCCTTGACCGCCGTCCGCGCGCCCGTTCCGCCCGACGACAGGCTGGTGCCACCCATCAGCTCGCCGCGCGCTGTCGGGACGGGGTCTTGCGGGACGATCGCGCGATAGGGTCGTCGTTCGACCGGCTGCAACAATTCGGCCAATCGTCTGTCGATTTCACCGGCGTGGACACTATCGCCCACGATCCCCGGCTTGAACGGCGATCCCGCCGCCACCTCCGCCTCGCGCCGCAGCCCGTCGACCGCCGCGCGCTCCTCCGCCGTCATGTTGCCGCGCCCGATCAGGCTTTCGGCGATGTCGGGCAGGGCGCCGTCAGCAATCGTCATACTGCCCCGCAACGCATCGCGTTGCGCCGGGGTCAGCTTGTCCCACTTGCCCCCGGCAAGCCGCGACCGCACCGCTTCGGGCAGCCGGTCCCAATTGTCCAGAATGGCGCTGTTAAGCCGCTCGCGCAACACCTCGCCCCCCGCGCCGATCTTGGGCGCCGCCAGCTCGACGCCTTTCAAGGCGCCCCCCAGCACGGCGCTCGCGCCGCCGGAAACCAGAACCTGCTTGGTGGCATCGCCGACGGTAAGATTTTCTCCCATCAGGTCTCGCGCACGCTTCGTGGCTGGCAGGTTCAGCACTTCGGTTCCGGCGCCGACGATGCCTTCGACCAGGATCGTCTTCAATAGCCCCGCCTCGCCTCCGCCGATCGGCAGGGTTGCCAGATTATAGGGGTCGGTCATTCCAGAGCCTAGGCCGCCTAATACTCCGGCAAAGCCGCTACCCCGCTCCAGTGTCCGCATGTCGCGAGCGCGACCACCGAACCGGGTCGCGACCTGCCGTTCGAATTCTTCGCGCGTCTTGCCGACAGTGCCGAAGCGGTCGGGAAAGCGCTCTCGCTGGCGATTGACCTCTGCGATGATCGCGTCACGATCCGGCACGCGAAAGGTTCGCGAGACGCCGATCGACGATGCGGCGTCCCGGAAAAGCGTTCCCTTTTCGCTTGTGTCGACGCCCAGGTCGCGAAGCGTCCCCAACAGGTCGTCATAGCGGTCGGCCATTCGCTGATTTTGCGTCAGCAGTTGGTCGTCCTCGGCGGAGCGGAACCCTGCCTGCACCGTCTGAATAAAACTTGGCGCCGGTCCTTCGGTCGCCGGGAGTGTCTGCGAGGTCGGCCGCGTCGCGGTCGGGGAAAGCGCGCCCGTCATTTCACGAACAGCGCGTAGGGGCCGCCGTCCCGATGCTGGAGATAGCGGCCGCTGGCATCAACGAGATAATAGACCGCGCGACCGTCGGCATCGTCACGCTGGAAAACAGGCACCATGTGGCCGACGATCCATGCCTTCGGCACCGCGCGGCCACTGCCGTCGACAGCCCCGTCGTAGGTCGCGCGTGCGACCGTCCGGGCAAACCCCCGCTCGGTCGATTGGTCGGGCAGCAACACCGCGCCGCCATTGACACGGCCGATTCCGCCGCGGCGAACACCATCCTGCCACGTCGCGCCCATGGCAAGCTGAACCATCTGACCGAAGCCCTCCGCGTCGAATCGATCCTTCGTCAACCCGTGGCGCGACGCCGACTGCGCATACAGGTCCGCCGCCAGCCCAAGCTTATCGTCGAACTCGTCGCCGAGCAGCCCCGCCACGCGGCCCAGCGTCGCGCGAAACGCCATTGTCGCCTTGTCCATCGGGACAAGGTCGGGCTGGGCCTTGCGGATTTCGCGCCCCTCGATCGCCATCTGGCGCGCCGCCTTCGTCGGCAGCAGCATCACTTGACCCAGGCCTGGCTGCGCGCGTTGCGCAGCATCGAACGCCGCGGCCCGGTCGGGCGAGGCGGCGAGGCTGTTCACCAGCGCCAACCGCCCCTGCGGCGTCTTCACCACTTCCTTGTTCGTGTCAGCGTCGCTATCGGCAACATGATCATAGCGGGCGCGGACGTGCTGCAACGCCATCTGTTCCCACCGGCTCGCGGCGCCCGCATCGACCTTTGCCTGCAACGCGGTCGACCAGCTCTGGAGCTGTGCCGCCGACCACCCCTGCGTCCGTTTCGCGACATCGACACCGATCGCCAGCCCGGCAAGCTCCACCTTCTCGCTCGGGGGCAGCGCCGCCCCGGCGTTTTCCACCGCCTTCATCTGCTCGGCCGTCGGCTGCACGCCCTGCGCGATCAATTCCTTGACCGTCCGCACCGCCTCGCGCGCCGCCGACACCTGCTCGCGCTGCGCCTGTTCGACCTCCGCCGCCGCGCGCTGGTCGGCCAGGTCGGCGGCTTTCAAGAGCCCCGCGCGTTCCTGCGGTGTCAGGAATTTCGTCATGAAGGCGGCGGGCGAATCGCCCATGGCGGCCTGCTGATCGTGGAGCGCCTCGGCATAGCGGGTTGCTTCGTCTGGAGAAGCGAAAATGCCCAGGTGATTACCGGTATCGTAATAGTGCTGGATCGCTTCGTCGTCGGTCATGATCGTGCCGTCGTCGGCGACGGTCGGAACCAGAACCTCGCCTTCGTCGGTTCCGAACGAAATCGTGCGAACGGTGGACACGATGCCGTCGGCGTTCCGCACGGACGGGCGATCGTAAATATTGATATTGCCCGCGACCTTCGGCTTCACGTCGGTCTTGATCTTCGGCAGCGTAAGCAACTCGCGGACCTGCGCCGTGTTACCCGCATCGAGCTGGGCCTTCAGCACGGTGTTGGCGAACAGGTTGCCGGCATCGTCCTTCAACGTCTGGCGGGCCGTCCCCGACAGCTTCATGCCATCGATCAGCAATTCCGATTGCGACAGCGCCGACTTGAAGGCCGCGGCGCTCGGAACTTCTTGCAACTGGATGGCCGTGCTGTCGCGATATTTCTGCCAGTTTCCCGTCTGGTATTTGGCGAACTCCTGCAATTCCCATGCGCGCTCGCGGCCGACCGTCGCGGCCGCCTCGCCGCGCAGCAGCGGCTCGAACCGCGCGATGACTTCGGGATCGTTGCCCAGCGTCGCGCGAAACTCGGCAGTGCGGCGCTCGACTTCGCTTGCTACCTGGTCGCCGTGCCCCGCCGCGCCGGGTTTCGCATCGGGTCCGACGCGGGTTTCATTCGCATATTGATCCAGCCCGGCGCGAAACTCGGCAAAAGCGCCCGCGCGATCGGCAATCGTCGCCGCCCGCTCGCGCTCCAGCCGCTCCATCTCGATCCGGTGCGCGGCTTGCAGGTCGGCCTCGTCGTCTTCCGCTTCCTGCCGCTGGATGCCCGACACCGTCCCGGCGATCCGGTCGAGCGCCGCGACGACGGGTCGCGTCCGCGCGCTGCTGTTGGGCACATAGGCGTCGGCCTGGCGCGCAGGACGGGCGATGCGAATTTCGACCATGTCAGCTTCCCAGCCCGTAACCCGCGCGCTGCGTTGCGCGCGTCGACGCGCCCCGCTGCGCCGCCTGCGCGTCGCTGCGCTGTTGCGCCGCGCCGCCGATTGCGGCGGTCGCCCCGTTCAATATGCCCATATAGATCGCCGTCTTGGCGGCCTTGCGCCGGTCGGTCGCCGCCGCGCGCTTCTCTTCGGCTTGCAGATAGGCCTGGTGACGGATGTTCATCCCCTCCATCTCGCGCTCGATCAGCGCCTGCGACAGCACGTCCTGCGCGCTGCCGCTGCCGATCGCGAACCCGCTGCCCGCCAGTGCCGCCATGTCCTCGCCGATCGCCATCCGGCTTTCGCGATAGGCGGCGACGCCGTCGGCCGCCCCCTGGCTCTCGTCGCGGCGCGCGCCTTCGTCCAGCGCGCGCGCCTCGCGGCGCAGCCCCTTCGCTTCGACGACGCCCCCGATGACCGGCGCCGCCGCCTGCAATCCAATCGCCAGCGCGGGAAGGAAGCTCATGCCGCACCCCCTGCGGCGATCCGCGCATAGAGCATATGATTCTCCCGATTGGGGCCATAGGCGCGCATCAGCCCCTCGGCCTCGAAACCCAGCAGCTTGGCAAAGCGGTGGCCCGCATCGAAATCCTCGCGCACGTCCATCGCGATCCGGTGCGCCGGCTGCTCGGCCAGCCAGCCGCGCACCGCGCGCACGATCGGCAGCATCCACGGCCCGGCGTCTTCGGCGAACAGCGCCACCAGCACCGTCGCCCACGCATCGCCGACGATCCCGCCGACCAGTCGCACGCGCCCGTCGGCGCACTCCGCCGACACCGGCGCGGCGCATGCACAGATCAGGTCGACCGCAACCGCCCCCGGATCGGCGGCGGTCTCGCTGCGCTGCGCCGGCTGCACCGCAAAGCCCAGCAGGTCGCTCGGCATGAACGGGCGGATGATCGCGCGCGCGCTCACCGGTTGCGCCCCCCGTGCTGTTCCACCACCTGGTCGGGCTGCACCGCCAGCAGGGTCGCGGGCGTCGGCCGCACGCGCCGCACGATCAGCGCGCGGTCGCGGCTCCAGTCGCCGAAGGCGTCGCACCATCTGGCGCCGGTGAACAGCGGCGGCAGCGTGCCGAAAGGCTGGTCGAACGGCGCCGTTTCCAGTGCCTCGATATTGCCATCGACCTCGATTTCCAGCCCGTCGCTGTTGAGCAGATAGACGCCCGCCTTCGGGATGCGGCCGACCTTCGACAGGGCGGGACCATTGTCGCCGCCGGACTCCAGCGGCAACAGGTGCAGTTCGGCGGGGAAGGGATGGCCGACGATGATCGTGCTCGCCGGCGTCTCCAGCGTCGCGGCGCCCGCGCCATTGAGCACCACGCCGGGGATCGTCAGCCCGTCGGCCAGCACGTCGACCGCCTGCCCCGCCAGGTGCGGCGCTGCGATCGCCGTCGTCGGCGCGCCCTCGTAAATCCAGCAGGCGTCGGCCATGACCTGGCTGCGCGAGGCGTCGCCGCTATCGCGCATCCGCGCCATCCGCAGCATCCGCCCCGTCTCGCCGCTCGCGTCGGCCGCCGTGATCCATAGCTGGTCGAATCGCCCGTCGGGGTCGGGAATGCAGCATACGCCCGTCGCCGCCATCCCGCCGCCCAGCGCGCGCGTCGCCCAGCCCAGCGCCTCCTGGTCGGGCTTGTAGAGCATGGCCGACAGCGTGCCGTCGCCGCGCGCGCTCCACACCAGCCGCACCTTTTCCTTCTGCCAGGCTAGGCGACCAAGGCCGGGGTCGCCCATATGCTCGCTGTTCGCGGTCAGGTCGGGTCCGTCGTATCGGTCGCGCGTGACCGCATAGCCATATTCGATGACCTTCTGCCGCGCCGCCTGCACGAACAGTACGCGCCCGCTCGCCTCGACCGGCACGCCCGGCGCCGCGCCCTCGTCGCTTTGCCGTGCGCGGCGGATCGCGCCGGGGCCAATCACTTCGGCCGCCGATCCCGCGCCGATACGGTGTTCGCCGGTTCCGGTTCCGACCAGCAAATCCTCGTCGGGCACCATCCAGCGGATATAGTCGGCCGCCGGTATCTGCGCCGACAGTGCCTGGTCCTTCGACGCGTCGCCCAGCTCGTTGAGCGGTGAAAAATCGTCGAGGTCGCCGATCACGCTGCCATAGACCGTCGCCTGGAAACCCAGCATGTGCCGCTCGTTCCAGATGCATCCGCATTGCGGCCACCCGCTTGTGTCCGAAAAGGCCCCGAACTGCCAGCGCCACGTCGCCGGCGTCCCGGCGACCGAACCGCCGATGTCGGGGGGCGCCCATTCATAGGTGTCGGGGTCGAACGCGGTCGGCGTGAAATAGATACCGCCCAGCACCGGGTTATAGACGCTCGAATAATTGACCGCCGACGACACCGAATAGGGCAGGCGGCGGATCACCGTCGCGCTGACATGCGTCGTGTCGGTGAAGGCGGTGATGCGCAGCAGGCCGAACCGATCGTGCAGATACGCCCATTGCACGCCATAGACGATGTCGTTGGCGTCGGCGGTTCCCATGCCGTCCCACTCGACCCCTTCGGTATGGATCGGCGCTACGCCGCCCGTCTTCCCTGACGATACCGCCTGATAGATCGCGCCGTTCGACTGGCGCAGGTCGCCCGCGGTCACCGCCATCCCGACGTCCCACGCCGGGATGCTGCCCAGGTCGATCGCCTCCATGCGGAACAGGCGGCCGACGTCGGTCGCCGCGAACAGTGGCGCGCTGGCGGTCAAGGTCACATTGCCTTCGGTGCTCGACGACGTGACCGTCAGCGCCTTGTCCTGGTTGCGGGGAAGGAACGGGCCGCCGTTGAACACCAGCGGATCGAGCGCGAACGTCGTCGCGCTGGTGCGATACAGCTTCCGCGTCTGCACCGCCGGGTGATAGAGATAGAGCGCATCGAGCGCCTGGTGCCAGTAGATCTCGCCGAGCTGATCGGCCGTCCACGGCGCGTCAATCTCATAGGGGACGCCCGGCGCCGTCTCGATGCGAACATTGTTCGTGAAAAAGCGCAGCTTGCCCTCGCTCGCCTCGACGACATAGGCCTGCGTGCGGTTGAAGACATAGGGGATGGGGATCGCGTGCGGCGCCCGCGTCGCGCCCTGGTCGATCGTGCCGGGGCATGCCTCGGCGGGGCCTTGCAGGCGCGGCAGCCACCCGTCCATCCGCTTCACCCCGATCTCGCGCGTGCGCAGGTCGACGCGGCACGACACCAGCGGCGACAACTCACCGGCGGTAAAGCTCACCTGCGCGGGTGCGACATGACTCATCGGTGCCAGCGCATCGGGTCGCCGTCACACCCGCCCCCGCCAAATCCTCCCATGGCCGCCACCGCGCGCGACAGATATCGCGGTGCGGGTCGGTCGATGTCGCCCGTCGCCAGCGCGTCGCTCCGCTTCGCCGTCGCCAGCGTATCGTCGAACAGCGCCGACATGCGGTCGCGGATCGACTGCGACGCGGCGATGGCCTCGCACAGGTCGAACGCGAGTTGCGCCGTCACCGCCTTCGCCAGCAGCGGCGACCATTTCGTCGGGTCGGGCTCGTGCCGGATGAACCGGACGATCACCGGCCCCTCGCAGTTGGACAGCAGGAATTCGCCTTCCTGCTCGGCCTTGAAATAGTGAATATGGCCGCGCGACCATGGCAGCCAGCGCAGGCAATCGGGACGCAGCTGGAATCGATACGCATATTCGGCGCCCTCGATCGGCGTGCTGCTCGTCGCCGTCGTCGATTCGCGCGTGACGCAGCAATTCCACGGATGCAGTTCCTGGATCACCGGCACCTGGATCGCCAGGCTGTCGCGCGCCGCGGCCGCCACCGAGCCGCCCTGCCCGATGTTCAAAAGGCGCGTCGAGCTTCCCAGCCACGACAGCGCCAGATTGGCCATTTCCGTTTGTCCCGCAGACTGTCCCATCGCGACTGTCGCCCTTCGGGGTGGGACGGGTCAGGCCGCCGATCGTGCCCACCCCTGGAAACGACCGGCGGCGCCCGGCGCGACCGAAAACGCCGCGCCGCTCTATCGACCGGCGTCAGCCGGGCGAAAGAACATGGAAATCGACGATGACGATGCCCGCGCCGGGCAGGTCGGCGACGTCGATCGTCATCCCGATCGTCTCGGCCGCCGTCGCCAGATCGTCGTCGAACGTCGTCGCCACCGCCCACGAAACGATCGCATTGGCCGTGGTGCCATAGGCTTTCAGCGCGCCATATTTGGCGGGCGAAGCTTCGGGGCCGAACGAAAGCTGCGACGTCGTCAGGCTGACGCTCGAAATCACCTCGATCTTGCTGATGATCGTCCCGCGCGGCTTGACGAACAGCACGTTGAAATCGGCGTCGACCTTCGCAACCGCCGTATCGGACAGGTCGAGCACCTGCCGGAAAACGCGCAGGTCGGCATTCCACAGCCAGCCCGGCGCGCGCGCCAGCGCATCGGTGCCGTTCAACAGCCCCCGCGCGATCGAACCATAACCCTTTGCCATGATCTTGCTCCTCTATGTCGCCGCGAACCGCGGCGCGGAAAATGGAGCGGGCGGGACGCGTGCCCCGCCCGCCGAAAGCGTCAGGTGCCCGCGCATTCGATGATGAAGCACTTGTCCTCGTGCACGCGCGCAGCGCGGCCGTTCGAATAACCAGCGATCAACTCGTCATGGTTCATCATCGGGACCGTGTCGGTGTGACCCTCGAACTCGGTCCAGGTGTTGTAGAACATGCCGCTCGGCAGCCAGCAGGGCAGGCGGCGGTGACCGCTGCCGTTTACCGCCAGCGCTGCCGCGTTCGGATACTGGGTCGGGTCGTCGATCTCGGCGGGCACCCACTTGATGCCCATCCATTCGGTGATCTCGCCATTCTCCAGCGGCTTCGTGTTGCGATAATCGCCGTTGGTGAACTTATCCATCGCCAGCAGGTCTTTCGCCTCATAGGCGGTGATGCCGACATGCAGGCGATCACTCTTGGTCTGGCGGGCAAAGCGGCGCTTGCGCAGGAACTGGAGTTGGTTGATCTTCGCAAAGGTCAGCCCGACATAATTGGTCGCCGTCTCGCCATAGTCGGCGGCGATGACGTTCGCGCCCTTGAAATTGACCGTGCTGGTGCCTTCCTCGCCAACGATCGCCGGGCCGTAGAAGCCGAGCAGCCACTGATCGTCATGATAGGCGCGCGCCGCGTCGGCCGTCCCCATGACGATCGGCGATTTGACCTCGACCGTGGTCGAGGTCTTGTCGTCGGCGTCGATCGGCACCGCGACGCCGCTGCGCTTTTGCTTGGCGATCCAGCGGCGTTCGACGGTCGGGAACGACAATTGCGTCTTGCCGTGCCGCTCCTGGATTTGCTGCATCTGGAGGCGCGAGAAACGGTCGGTGATTTCGACCCGCTTGCCCGTGTCGCTGCCCTGCGTCGCAAGCGGACGAAACAGCCCGCGATCTTCGGCCAGCGCCATTTCGACGGCACCGCGAAAGGCGACGGTGCGAACGACGTCCTGATAATGTTCCGGCATTGGTTTTCCCCATTATCCGCTGGGGAACAATCCCGGCAGCGGCGTCAAAAACGATCGGTCGATGGTTTTCGACGGGGTTGCGGCTTGCGCCGGGCCGTCTGGCGATTGGTATCGGCTCGCTCGCCGCCGCCGCTTTGGCGGACCTGCACCGGGGCCGCGACGCTGCGCGGGGTTGCCGGGATGGCTTTCACGGGGCGGACCATGAAGAAATCCGCCCCGCTACTCACTGTCGAACAAATGTTCCTGTCAGAATAATTTGTCAACCCCTCCGCGCGCGCTCGACGGCCCGTGCTTCGGCGGCGATGAAATTGTTATATTCGCGGTTCTCTTGCGTGCCGGCGGTGTTGGCCTTCTTGACCCATTCGGGGTTGGCCATCTTTTCCTGCCGCACCGCGCGCACCTGGTCGATCGTCATGCTGTCAAGGTTGGCGGGCGAGGGCGCCCCGCTTCCGCCATCGGCGGGCGGGGTCGCGGGCTCGCCGAATCCCTGCGCCAGCCCGAACAGCAATTTCAGCGTGCGCGATGCGCCGAGTTGCGCCTCGATCCCCTCGACCGCCTTCATCGTCTCGTCGGGATCGCCCAGCCCATGCTTTTCCAGCATCGCCGTCACGCTGTTGAGCTGCGCCTGGTAATCGCCGCCCTTCGACGTCAGTTCGGTTTTGAAGCTGTCGACTTCGGCCTTCGCCGCGTCCTGTGCCGCCTGCAACTGCCCTGCCACGGCGCTGTTGTTGAAATCGACGATCTTCTTCGCCTGCGACGGATGCAGCCCGATCTCGTGCGCCAGCGCACGAAATCCATCGCCGAACTGCGCGTCATATCCGTCGGGCACGCTGATCTCATAGGCGGCGGCATCGGCGGGGCGCGCCGCGTGAAACATCTCGAAATTGTCGATCGCCGTGTCGGCCGTGGGCAGCTTCGGCGCTCCCAGCTTCGATCGAGCCTCCAGATGCCCGCGCGCCAACGCTTCGACGTCCGCATAGCGCGTCAGGTTCACATCGCCCTTCAAATCATCGGGCAGCCTACCCAGCCATTCGGGCGTCGCTCCGCCGCCGCCCGGCTGCTCGGCGCCGCCGCCTGCGATCTCGGCGGCCGCGCCGCCCCCCGCTTCGTCACTCATCATTCCGTCTCCTCGGTCAATTCGCGCTCGCGAGCGCGCAAACGCATCAGCGTCTCGTCGTCGCCGTCCCATGCGGCGATCAGCCTGTTCACCATCGCGCGGTTCGCCGCACGCGCGGTTTCCTCGCGGTCAGACTCGGCGATCCGGGTCGCACCCATCGCTGCCATGTCGGCCAGCAGCAGGAAGAACAGCCGCCCGTCGCGCGTCGGATTGTCGGGATCGCCGAACAGGCGCCGCATCAACCGGCGCCGGAAATACTCGACCTCCATGCGGTCGCGGATCGCCGAAAGCTGCTCGCGCGACCGCGCCACCGCGCGCGCGATCGGATCGCCCCCGAACGGTGCGTCAGGCTGCGGCACCGGCGGCCTCCGCCTGGCTCAAATCGTTCGCGGCCTTGCCGATGACCGGCAGCACCTGCGTAAGTTGCTGGAGCTGCTGTTGCTGCACCGCCGCCTCGTCGGCCGCGCGCTTTTCCTCGTCGGTCGCCCGCCACGTCGCCGGCATCCCGTTGATCCGCGCGACCTCGACCTGCACCCGGTCGATTGGATATTCGGCCAGGAACGTCTCCAGCGCGTCGGGCTTGATCTGCCACAACGGCGTCATCTGCTCGACGGTGCGGAAGAATCCGGCGGCGCCCGCCGCTTCCATCATGCCGTTCAGCGGGTTCGCATAGCGCACCGCGAACAGCCCGCCCGCTTCCGCGACCTCGCCCGGCATGTCGTCGAAATCGCCGAGCTGGTCCATGCACCAGATTTCGCGCGGCAGCATCGGCGAAAACCATTCGGTTTCCTGTTGCGCCAGCGGCGCCAGCAACATGCCCTTCTCGACATTGCGTTCGTTGATCTCGAACGCCGTGACGTGCGTCTTGATGTCCTCGCGCACCATCAGCATGTTGGTATAGAAATATTGGTCGAGCCGCTGGTGCAGCGCATCGCGCACCCGCTCCATCGGCATCGTATCGATCGCTTCGATCAGCGACTGGATCAACTTTTCGCCGCGCATCGACACCGCGCCGAACGTCACTTCGCGCGGGCCATAGCGGACCTGCCCCGCCAGGTTGTCGTCGGCGGCGCCCAGCGGCGGCTGCGCCGACAATTCGGACGCGACCATGATGTCGACCGCGATCGCCTGCAACGCGCTCGCAGTCGGCAGCGCATCGACGCCGCGCCCGCGCCCATATTTCTCGCCCGGCGACTGTTTCAGCCGCGAATAGGTTCGCGGGCTGGCGTGATAGCCGCGCGTCTCGAAGATTTCCTTGTCCGCGATGCTGATGAAATGCGACGTCAGCGGCATCCCGCGCCAGTCGCCGCGCCCGCGCTCGACCTGCATGTTCGGCTTGATGACGTGCAGGAACTCGCACGGCTCGCGTTCGCGCCTCGGGTCGCTCGCCATCTCCAGCACTTTCGGCGCGCGCTCGAGCAACGGCCCCCAGCGCCGTTTCGCCTCGATCGCGGGCAGGCAGAATTTGCGCTTGCTGCCGCCGACGACGCCCTGCCAATCCTCTTCGATCGTGATTTCGTGCAACGGCTCGCTGCGATACGACAGGCCGACGGCATTGCCCCAATAATCGCGGCGCACGTCGACGAACATCGATTGGTTGCCGAACCCCAGCAGCCGCTGCGCGCTCATGTCCGATTGCTGGACGAACCCCGACGCCGCCTCGTTGCGCCGCTCGAACAGCCGCTGCGTCTTGCGTTCATACCATGCCGCGACATGCGCCAGCTTCATCAATTCGTCGTCGGGCGCTTCCAGCACCTGCCAGCGGACGCCCTTGGGCATGACATAACCGGTGAACACCGTGGTCCCGGTATCGAGCGCGTGAACGCCATAATCGTCATACAGCACCCGGTCGCGCGATCCCGGCGTGCGCTCCCCGATGAAATGGGCATCGCGGGGAAGGAACAATTCGGCGACCTGTTGCCACAGCCGATCGAACGGCGCGCGCTCGCTCTCTTCGGTCGAACGCTCTTTCAGCATCTGCTGGACGTCGAACATCGTTCCTCCCCCGCGATCCGAACGATCAGGCCGCCACGGCTTCGGGCAGCGGCGACAGCCGGCGGAAGGCGAACGATCCCGCCGGGAACTCCGCCAGCGTCCCGCCGCCAACGCGCACCGGCGGCATCAGCTCGGCGCGATAGACCGTCAGCGGGTCGCCCGCGCTGCCGCCTTCGATGATCAGGATCGCCTCGCTCGCGGTAAAGCCGACCGCATCGCGCGCGACCGACAGCGCGACGTCCAGCACCGCGCGGCCGCTCTCGTCGGGCAATTGCTTCGCCTCGATCCCGCCGATCTCGAAACCGGGCATGAAGGTCGCGCCGTCGGCCAGCCGCAATTCGATGCTCGACGCGCTGCCTATGTCCAGCGCCGTCGCGATCGGCGCCGCGACGATGGACGCATATTCGCGCCGCGCCCGGTCGGCCTGCGCCATCCGCTTCTTCTCGGCGGCCAGCGTCGCATCCTCGACCGCCTTGGCCGCCTTCTTCTGGTCGCTCGCGGCCTTGCGCTGATCGGCTGCCGCCGCATCGCTCGCCGCCTTCGCGTCGGCCGCCGCCTGCTCGGCTAGGCGGGCATCGCGCGAGGCCAGCGCATCTTCGATCTTTTCGTTCCAATCCACCGGCGCGAGAGCCGCAAGGACCGCTTCGTCAGCGAGCGCGCGAAAGTCGATCTTGGCCAAGGCCTCGTCGATCGCGTCGCCGAACAGGTCGGTATCCTTCACGACGCCCAGGATCGTCTCGGGCATCTTTGCCACGAACTCGTCATAGGCATTGGCGTTGGCCGCGCCCTGTTTCGCCAGCGCGGCGTCGATCATCGCCTGCACATCCTCGCGCGTCAGCACCGGAACGCCCGCCGCATCCGCATCGCTCGCGGGATTGCCCGCATCATCCTTCTTGTTCGCCATCGTCGTTGCCTTTCTTCCTGTCCGGGGCTCAACTGCCCAATTTCGTTCCGCCGCCTACGCTGGCTTCGGCGCCGCCCGCGCCCAGCACCATGTTGGCGACGACACCGCGCCGTTTCGCCAGCAGGTCCGATTTCGCCGCCGCTTCGGCCGCCATGTTGCGCGTCGGGGTCGGCACCGGCTGCTGGACGGCCTTGTCCTTTTTCTTGCCGCCAAAGATCGATTTCAGGACACTGCCGCCGATCACGCCGCCGATCGCACTCGCCAGAAAACTCATCGCCAACCTCCTCCCGTCGCGGCGCCCGCCGCGAAGCCCGAATGGGCGACCCGCGTTTCGCGCTGCGCGCGCCGCTTTTCCTGCTCGGATTCTTCGGATGCGATCCCGCTCTTGCGGATCCACAGCACCCCATATTGCAGCGCGTCGTGGACGTGGCTGCACGGCCCCTTGTCGGGCTTGTCTTTCAGCGTCGCGACCCCCGACGTCGTCTTTTGCCTGGTAAAGACATAGCCGTTGTTGAAGCCGCGGCGGAGCTGGCGACACACCGGGCTGACCAGTATACCCGGCTTGCTGCCGACATTTTCGGTCAGGCAGGTGCGCACGGCTTTCAGGCGCGGGTTGATCCGGTTTCCCGCGACCGGCGCGGCGCGCAGCTTGCCCTTGAACTCGCCGACGAACTCCTGCGCCCACGACAATTTGTCCTCGGCCTCGCCATAGAAGATCGCGGGATCGGCGATGACCTCGCGCTGCAACCGCAGCTTCGGCCATTTCTGATCGATGTGCCTCCGCACCGCCTTGGCGAACGCTGTCGCCCCCAGCTTCTCCAGCACCGTCTCGTCGTCGGGCGTGACGATCACGATCTCGTCGAGCACCCGGATTTGCCCGTCGTCATCTTCCTGCAACAGCACCGCTGCCGGCGTGTTGCCGCCGTCGATCGCCAGCATCGCCGGGCGGTCGAGCGCGCGCAGCGGCTCGGCCGCGCAATGGAATTTGTCGTTCCACTCGGGATAGACAGGCTGGCCCGACCGCACCGCGCCGAACTCGTTGTCGACGAACCGCAGCTTGTCGTTCGCGGTCATCGTCGCCGCCATGCGGTCGTAATATCCGGGCTGGAGGTTCGCCAGATTCTCGGCTTCCGGCGTCAGGCCGCCGGGCTGGGGATGGAAACCGATCCCGAACTGCGCGCCATAGATCGCGCGCAGCTTTTCGAGCAGTTCCTCGCTCACCCCCATCTCGCCGTCGACCAGCCAGCCATAGGTGTAATTGTCGATGTCGGGCGCGTTCATGTCGGCCCACAGCCCCGACCACTGGCACCCACCCTCGCGCGTGCCAGGATAGCGGCCAAGGCGCGGCATCAGGAAGCCGCGGATATTGGGGTGCAGCGTGTCGACCTCGTTGAGCCAGCCCCATGTCAGGTTCACGCCCTTGAAAAGTTTTTCGGGCTTGTCCTCCTGGTCGACGGCGCGGAACAGCACCTCGATCTCCAGCGGGATCGGCTTGCCCGCGATCAGCAGGTCGATCGACAGGCTATGCTTGTGTTCCTTGCCGTTCCAATTGTCCTGCGTCTTCGGAAACCAGCCGAACCAGTCGGCCATGACGTTGGTTTCGAGCTGGCCATAGGTCGAGCGGACCACCATCCCGCGCGACCGGCGCACCCCGTCGCGGCCCGGCCGCTGCCACAGCGTCGCGTTCAGGATTTTCTGAAAGCATGTCGTCGTCTTGCCCGACCCGTATGGCCCCATGATCGCGGTCACGAACCGCCGGTCGGACAGGAATCGCTGCGCCACCGGCCCGACCGGCGCCAGCGTGACCGCCTTCGCCTCGCCGTCGAACTCGTCGGCCCCGCCGAGCAGGTTGATCGCGGCGGCATCAAGCATCGCCGCCGTCCCCATCGCCTTCGCCGTCACCGGGTATCGGATCATAGCGGACCCGCGTCGCGCGCATGACCAGCTCGCCGCTGTCGGGATCGATCGCCGCCAGCCCATGTTCCTCGATCGCGGCGCGCACCTCTTCGGCATCGCCTTCGCCCGCGACCGACAGGCCGGGCACCACCAGCACCATGTCCTTGCGCCGCGTGACCTCGACCGACACCGGCTGTTTGCCCTCGATGTAGGGGGCGGCGGCGTTCGCGGCTTCCAGTTTCAGCCGCATCGCATCGATCGCGCGCACCGGCTTGTGCTTCGCATCGCCGCCCTGCGCCGCCTCCATCTCGTCGATCAGGACGTCGAGCGGGCGCGACATGATCTCGCCGAACACGTCGAGCGGATGCCCATATTTGCCGACAAAATAGGCCGCGACCGTGACGTTGCGCTTGTTGCGCGATCCCGGCGGCCGACCGCGCTGCCCGCGCGCCCGATAGGCGCGCAGCTCGGATTTCTGCAAGCGGCCATGAACGCGCGGCATGGCGTCGACATCGGCAACCGAGGGGAAGAACCCCAGCTCGGGCTCGACCTCGGGCGCCGCATCGGCGGCGCGGTCCATGGCGGCGCCGGCCAGGCCCGTCGGTTCAGTTGACACGGAGTCCCGGCGCGCATAGCATCGCCGCTCCCTTCACACCGAACGGACGGCCACCGCCTTGCACCATCGCATCGCCAGCACCGACACCAGCCGCCGCGATTCCGCGCGCGGTTAGGGTTCGCGCGGGCGCGTCGCCCGCACCCGGACCCGTTTTTTCAGCGTCATTTCGGCCCGCTCGGGCCAGGGCGGGGTCCACCCGGACCCCGACCCCATCGGCTGCCGCAGTGTTCGCACGCCCCGGCGAAGCTGGCAGGGTGAGCAGGGGCGGGACCGGCCCCGCCTGGAACTTTTCCCCAGCCCCAGCCGCGCTATGCGCGAGGGGGGTAGAGCTGCGCCGTGCGGCGAAAGGGGGGCGCCCCCCTCGCGATCCGGCCGATCGGCGACGCGCCGCCTGGTCGGCCTCGATCGCGCCGGCCGGCGCCGCCGCATAATCGTCGATTAGACGACGCGCACCGCGAAGGGCGCGGGAAACCGCCGTTTCTGCCGATCCTGTGACGGGCGATCCTGTGACGATGCGCGAGGCGGGCCGCCGAAACCCGCAGAAAACCGCCGTTTCTATGCGGCGGGGCTGGAGAGCTTTTCCCTTCACCCGATCCAGCCCCGCCCGGCGGCCGCGTCCGACCCGATCGCCGCCGCCGAAGCCCGATATCCCGAAACTCTGGCGAAACGCCGAGCCCCGCCCGCTCCACACCCGTCCAGGGCGATATCCACCCCATATAAAATTCGGCGAAGGCGCGGCGAGCGAGAGCATCAGGCACGCGAGTTATCCTCACAGGATCAGGCCATGCAAGCTGTTCCGTCGGCAGAGGCAACCGGAACAGCGGCAGGAACAATCTAACCATATGTATTTCAATCCATAAATTGAGAAATGGGACGTGTTCCGCCTGTTCCGCCATTTCGCGCGCGCGTGATCATCCGCGCATGTCGCGCGATGTGGATTTTGGCCGGAACGCCGGAACATCAAGAAAATATCGAGATATCAATATATTGCGCCGGAACACTATCGGAACAGCCGGAACACTCCCCCGACCCGATAATGCCATCATCGCCGCGTGCGCCCCTGATTGAAATCAACGGGTCCGGGTCCGGGTCCGGGAGAAGTGATGTTGGAAACTATAGTCGGCGTAGTTTCATGGAGATAGAGGCGATAAGGAGCCGTGCGCACCGCGCGCCTGACGGCGCGCTGCACGGCGACACTATACGGGTTGACAAACGCCAGAATTATCCCCACAGGATAATTATGCAGCTAAAGAGCAGCATCCATCCACCGGAGCAAAGGAGTCCGACGATGACTGAACGCAAACACAGCTATGACGAAAAGCTGGCCAACATGAGCGACAATGAGGTCGCAGATGAAATCGCACATTGGGAAGATGTCAGCGGCGCCCCCGGCAGCTTCGCGCATTGGGCACTCGGCGCCGCCGAGCGCGAGTTGGACAACCGGTTGTGACCGCCTCGACCACGCTCGCGGCCGAACGCGCCGGCTACACCCGCCCCGTCTATCTTGAGCTGGGCTTTCTTATATGCTCCGACGCTTGACAGGAACACGATCAGGAACCCACGTAAACTGCTGACCTCGATCGCGACCATGCCGGCCCACCAAGCTGCAAACAACAGATTGAGCCCAGCCGATCGGCGCTCCAAGTTTTGAGGAAGGGCGACGCGTTCCCAGCCGATGCCCGTTCCGACTATGGCCCCGACGATTAGCCAACCAGCCCATCCTAGGCCGCTCGGATCATCCATGTCGTGACCTACGTCGATATATCCAGATCGCGATCATGGCCGCGATCATTAGCGGTACCCAATAGTGCGCGCCGCTTGGCTCGATCCAGTCATGCCAGATTTGCCAGTACGCGGGCGGTCCTTCGGTCGCCTGCATATTTGGATCGAGCGGCGGAGTATGTCGAGGTGACAGTGTTCCCGGCATGACGTTCCCTCCCGCTGCATCGTCTGCCACCAACGGGTCGGGGCCGCAAGTCGTCGCACCGGACTCGACAAGGGAGAACGAAAAAGGAACAAGGGCGATCACGGCCAATGATTCGAAAGGCGGCAGCGATGCCCGAATATGGAAAGCGGCGGCGCTTCGCGATCGTCACCTATGATCCCGACAAGGTGTGCGACCTCGACTGGCGGGTCGACGCGCCCCTGCTCGGTCAGCAGATCGTCCAGGGCCTGCGCGGCACCGCCTATGCCAAGGAACGCGGGCTGATCAACATCACCCTGCTCGACCAGGTCGCACCGAACGCGCGGCCATGGGACGCTGCGCTGCGCGGCCCGATCAGGCCGCCGCTGCGATCGGTCGGAGGCTGCAAGCCGGAGTAATCACAGCGCCAGCACCATCTGCTCGACCGGATCGCGGTTCGCGGTCGGCCAGACATATTCGGTTTTCCACTCGCGCGAGGCGTCGAAGCCATACCAGCTGCAATCGTCGATCGACTGCGCGTCGCTGCCCTCGATCCAGACGAGGCGGCCGACGCTGATGATCGTGTGGCAATATTTGCCGAAGCGCGCCGCCTGCTTGGTTTCCTTCCATGCCGCGTCGAACAGCAGCCATGTCGGCCGCAGCCGCGCCAGCACGTCGATCTTCATGTGCAGCAGGCGGCGATCCCACGCCGGATTGGTCGCAAAGATGTCGACGTCGCCCAGCTCGCGCGTCGCCGCCATCATCTGGGGCAGGGTGACGACATCCTGTTGCGCGATAAGCTGCCCCGTCGAATGGACGGTGCGCCGCATCGGCAACAGGTCGGCCGCCCACGCGCAGTCCCACCCGTGCGGCGCCAACAGGTCGACCATGTCGCCCGCGCCGGCGCACGGTTCGGCATAGCGCACGCCGCGCCCCAGATGCGCGACCAACGGCGCCACCGCGCGCGGGTCGATCGTCGGATAATAATCGCGCGGGTTCCGCTTCCGCGTCGTGCCGGTGGCGCGGGACAGGGTGCTCAACGCTTCTCATCCTTGCGGCCGCCGTCGAGGTGGCATTGACGGCACCGGAAATAGGTGCCGGGACCGCGCTTGATGTCATCGGACCCGCAGGGCAGGCATCGCATCGGCCATGGGACAGGAGCGGCCTTGCTCACTCCGCCCCCTTCGCATTCGCCAGTTGCCGATACGCTTCCTCTTCCCATTCCTTCACGTCGATGAACTCTCCGATCGGCACCGTGACGCACCGCACCTGCGCGCCCAACCGGGCCTTTTTCGACGCGCGCGCGCCGGGCAGCGTCGCCAGCGTCTGCGCCCACATTCCGCCTTCCCACAGGCTGCGCTCGTAAATCTCGGCGATGCCGGCATGGTCCTTGCCCGCGATGGCGATGTGGATATCCTTGGTGTGGAGATAGGCGCGCGCGCCCGCGCTCTCGCTTTTCGGGTCATCGGGCGGATGCACCAGCATCATGCCGTGGTTCAACAGCTTGTCGAACGCGGGCGATCCGCGCGACTGGTTGTTGACGACGTCGGCGAACGCCTCGCCGATCCACGTCGCCACCTGCTTGCCGTCCTGGTCGCGCTGCGAGCGCAGCCGGTGCGACGACAGGCGGCGCAGGCAGCGGTCGGCCTGATCCTCCGCCTCGCCGCGCGAGCTGTCGAGCGACGGCGCCAGCATCGACACATATTCCTCGACGCGCAGCGCGTCGTCGGTCAGCGTCAGCGGATCCGGCACGCTGTCGTGCAGCGCCAGGTCGGCACACGCCAGCAGCACGCCATAGGTGTCCTGCTCGCGCGCCGAAAACCCCAGCTCGAACATCTTCTTCTGATAGGCGGCCAGCGTGTCGGCAAAGCGATACCACTGGTCGGCGACCCGCCGCCGCAACTGGTGTCCCCAGTCCTCCAGCGCGGCGGGGATTTCGACCTTGGCCGTCTTTTGCGGAATCTTTGACAGCGTGACGATCGCCATCCGGTTGCGGTCCTGCGCCTCCAGCGCATGATACTGGATCGAGGAAAAGAGGAAGCATGATCGCGCGACGAAGGTCGCGGCCTTGTGGTCGCTCGACCCGCGCAGCGTGCTCGCCCCGCTCGACGCCAGGCGGGCAAGGCGGACGATCTTGTCCATCACACCCTTGTTCGTCTCGCTCGGTTCGAACTCGTCGAACAATACCCCCAGCGTGTCCTGGTTCAGCGTCTGGCGCAGCCCGGCCTCGGTCGCATCCTCGCACGTCAGCGCCCACGGCCCCATCAGCTTGCGGATGACCAGGTGCAGGGTAGACTTGCCCGCGCCCGACGGCCCGACGATCCACATATGCGGCCGCCAAGGCAGCGCGCCGCCGATCGGCGCCGCGACGATGAACCCGACGATCAGCAGCGCGAACACCGGGTCTTTCCAGCGCCACTTGCGGACCAGCGCCAAGATATCCTCGCCCATCTCGCGCGGCGCCGCCGTCTGCGCCGGCGGGTCGATCGTTTCGTAACTCGGATAGACGAAGCGTCCGAACAACCCGGTCGCGTGGCGCGTCATCGGCTTGACCTTGCGGCTGCCCAGCGTTCGCTCGCCCGCGATCCACACGCTGTCGCCGCAATGCAGCACCAGCTCGCCGCCCGATCCGGGGTGCGCCCCGCGTCCGCGCTCGCGCCCCGCCGGGTTGAACAGCCCCTTGCGGCTGCACGCCATGATCAGCGCTTCCTGGATATGCGTCTGGTTGAAACCCTTGACATAGGGCTCGTCCTTGCCCTCGACCCAATGCGGATATTCCTGCACCAGCCAGGGGATGCCCGGATGCCCGAACAGCATCATGATCTCGCCCTTGCGGCAGTCGGCGGTCAGCGGGCGGAGCTGCCCCGCATGGTCGAGCACGTAATTCATCCCCGCAAGATGGCCCAGCGGCACGACGGGGCAGTCGTCGGGCAGCGGCTTGACGTCCAGATACGCCCCCGCCTTGGCGGCATCGGTCGCCTTCGGCCGCCGCATGTCAGGCGCCGGTTCGGGCGACTCCGCCGCCGCGGCGATCATCGCCTTCGCGTCTTTCGATTTTGCGGCCATCAGTCGCGCGCGATCTCGGCTTCGACTGCGCGGGCATAGGCCGCCGCCGCATCCTCATCCTCGCTGCGCACGCCCATCGGCTTGAAGCGCGCCATGGAACGACGCGTTGCCGCCACGACACTCCCGAACGCGGCCGTCGTTGCGGAATCGGCGGGAAAGTCCGTCATATGTCCGCCGGGCGTCGCAACGGCGACGAGCACAGGCGGCTCCAGCTGCGCCTCGATCGCGGCGATCTTCTTCCGCTCGGGCTCGCTCGGCCGATCCGCCCGGCGCCGGATCGTGACGATCGCCACCGCGTTGCGCCGCCACTGCCCCCGGCACGAATAGAGGCGGCCGTCGCGATCGATCGCATAGCGCCCCGGTGTCAGCTCGCGCTGCGGCATCGCCCATCCCCCTCGAAATCATAGGCCGACAGCTTGCCCGTCAGCACATCGTTGAAATCCTTGTAAAAGCGCAGGGGGGGGTAGGCGGGCGGCCACATGATCGACACGCTTCGCCCCTTCTCCTGGTGCGCCGCCACTGCCTTCTCGAACAGGTCGTCGGGCTCGCCGGTTCGCTTGTCGCGCTGGCCGATCAGCACCAGCTCGCCCATCTGCGGCGGCAGGTCGACGCTCGGCATCTTCGACGCGCTCACGCCGGCGATCACGCGCCGCGCCGGGTCGCTCACCGCGACGCTCGCCCCGTCCTCGATTCCCTCGGACAGATAGACGCGCGTGCCGGCGGGTATCGCGTGCAGCGGCCCGCGAAAATCGCCCTTCCACACCGGGATATGGCCGCCCAGCGACGGCCCCAGCGTCAGCTTGGCGTCCGACACCCCGCCCAGCTTCGTCACCACGCCCGATCGCGTTGCATGGTCCCAGCCCGAAATGTCCAGATAGGTGCGGTGGCAGCCGATGACGCTGCCGTCCAGCGCATGGATCGACGCGATCATCGCCGCATGGCGATTGTCCGGCTGCCCCTTGAAATCGGGATGCCCGATGTCGGGCCGCCAGCGCAGCGACCCCGGAATGCGCCCCAGCGCCGCGAAATCGATTCCGCGCTGCGCCAGATAGGCAAGCGCAGGGGTCGCCACCCCGTCGCGCCCGATCGGCTCGCTGCCGTGCCACAAATTCGCCGCGCGCTTGCGCCGACGCTCGACGTCGGCCGCGTCGGCCGCCGCCCGCGCCGCCTGCTCGGCGTCCCACTCGGCGCGCTTCACCGGGTCTTTCAGCGCGATCGCCGCGCCGCCGCCCAGCTCGCGCTCCAGCTCGACCACCGCCTGCGAAAACCGCCAGCCCTGCCGCGCCGCCAGCCATCGAAACAGGTCGCCCGTCGCGCCGCACGAAAAGCAGAAATAGATGCCCTTGCCGTCGTTGACCTTGAACGATCCCAGCGACGTGTCGTGGTGAAAGGGGCACAGCGCGTCATATTCGCGCCCCGCGCGGTGCAGTTTCAACTCGCGGCCGATGATCTTCGACAGCGGCATACGATCCTTCACCCACGCCCCGCGCTCGCGCCACGATTCCGGAGTCGTTTGCCCCCCGCCCGCCATCACCGCCCTGCCGCCGCCTGCTCTTGCGCCGTTTCATTTTGGGGCATCTCGGCGGTCAGGAACCAGTCGGCGGCGCCGACCACGCCGGCCTTGTCGAGCCGCTCTATCGTTCCGGCCTTTGGGATTTTTCCGTTGAAAATCCATCCGCTTAGCGTGCGGAAGGGAACGCCGATGCCGTCGGCCAGCTCGTCCAGCGTCTGCGAATTATCCGCCGCGCGCCGGCGCAGTTTCTGAATGGCTCGACTTTCGTTCATGGACATCTATTATCCTGACAGAATAATTCACCGCAAGCGGAGATTTCTTGAAATTATTCCAGAGAGGATTTTGGGGCCAATGCAGAAGCTGATATTTTTCCCCTATATGGCGAAATCGACCGAAAATTGTCCGAACCGCATCCGCGAATGGCGCCAGCGCAAGAATGTGACGCTCGTCCAGCTTGCCAGGGCGATCGGCGCGACCCACGGCCATCTCCAGAAGATGGAGGTTGGCGACCGCCCGGTCACGCTCGAATGGCTCGACCGGATTTCCGAGGCGCTGGGCGTCTCGGTCGGCGAACTTCTGCATCTGCGCCAGAATCCCTTGCTTCCGACGAGCGATGAACAGAAGCTGCTCAAACAGCTTCGCGAGGGCGGCGACCAGTTGATGCGAACCGTCCAGGCCGTCGCCGACGCGCATCGGACGTTCACGCCGCCGCCTCCCGACTCGGCCGCGAACGATCCCGGCGGGAAAAACGACACCGGCTGAAAAGGCTGGAAATTTCGGGATGATCGGGCCGCCGATGCGCGGCCTTTTCTATGCGCGGCTCCCGAAATGATACGGACAGAATAAAATTCAGCTTGCGCAATTTATCCTGTGGGGATAACTCCATGTCGAACGAAACGACAGGAGCTTTTCCCAGTGGGCGAAATCCACCACCTCCCCCGTCAGTCGCGAATGGCCCCACTGGTCATCCGCCCCGCGCTTCTCGCGCCGCGCCGCCCGCGCATCGACATCGCCGCGCGCCGTCACGTCACCGTGACCGAAGCCGCGCAGAAACTCGCGATGGCCGATTGCGCATCGCGCACGATCATCGACCGCCTGCGGGCGCTCTACGATCACTACGGTCTGCCCGATCCCGACAACCACCGCTTCGTCCGCGGCGTCCCCGTCCTCGGCGCCCGCCGCATCCACGCGGGCAGCCTGTGGGATCGCGGCCGTTTCCTCGCCTGGCTCGACAACGGCGACGGCGGCAACGCCGCGGCCGCCCCCGTCGGCCATCCCGCTCCCGCGGTGGGCAGCGCCGCGACGCGCCGGCGTCTCGCCGACAACGCCGCCGCGCTGATCGGCGGCGAACGGAAACGCGCATGATGCCCCGCGGCCTCACCAACGTGCCGCGCGGCCACGGCGGCCTGACGCCGCAGGAGCGCCTGATCATGGCCGATTGGGATCGCGGCCTGCCGGTCCGCGCCATCGCCCGCGCGCGGAACCTGCCCCTCGCCGCCGTGCGGCGCACCGTCGCATATTATCACGGCGGCGGCGAAGAAGCGAAGGCGCGTCGCGACGCGACCGCGGGCAGTCGCCGCCTCGCCAGCCTCATTCTGCGTCACGTCTGCGAAGCGGCGGCCCGATGAACGGCGGCCTCCAGCAGCGCGGCCGCATCCTGCGCCATGTGGACGATCATTATCGCGCCGGCCTCGAAGGTTTCAACCGTGCCAGCCACGGCGACGCGCTGCGCGAAATGCAACTTGGCCCGGCGGAAGACATGCAGGCCGACGATCCGCCGATCGGCGATCCCATCGGCCTGATCCGCTCGATCGGTTGGCGCCGCTGGGCGGCCGCCGCGCTGTTCGCGCTCACCGTCTGGATCGCCGCCGCAACCTTCGCGGTGATGTGCGGCGGCGACCCTGTCTCAACCCAGCAAGAGGACTAGCCTATGACCAGCCTTTCCATCGCCGATCGGATCGACCTCGCCGAGAAGGCCGTCGCCGAAGGGCGCATCATCCAGCATTCGTGGAGCAGGGAGGATGCCAAGGGCCGCCATCTGGTCTGCGCGCTCGCTGCTTTCGGCGATGGCGACATCACCAGCGCGGGCGACTGCCCCGCCGACCTGATGCCGAAATGGCTCGCGGCAACAGTGCCGACGATCGATGACGGCCTCGCCGTCGATCAAATTCACTGGTTCACCGGCGAACTCGTGAAGCGCGCGCGGCAATGGCACATTCTCGACGATACCGCATGGGATCGTATCCGCACCGGTTTCATGATCGCCTGCATCCGCCAGGCGCTAGATAGCGCAGCCCCTGCGCAGCCCGATCCCAAGCCAGCCTATTGGACCAAGGTCGTTGACGCCTGCAACGGCGTGATCGCCGCTCTGGAGAGCGGCGAGGGCTTACAAGAGGCGAAAAAGGCGGCGGCGGCGGCGGCGGAGGCGGCGGCGGCGGCGCGGTGGGCGGCGGCGGCGGCGGCGGAGGCGGCGGCGGCGGAG